>DUUV01000135.1 GCA_012841375.1 Candidatus Fermentithermobacillaceae bacterium | reverse complement strand
TGACTCCTCATAGATCCTTCTGGCTACCCTTTTCCTCGCCTCGAAGTCGCATGAACACCTTTCCATGACCTCGATCCTGGTTTTCTCATCCAGCATGGAATCCATGCGTTCCATAGCGTTCTTGACCCACGTAGCTTTCCTTTGGGGTCCAGAAGCGGATCTCAGTGACTCACTCCCTTCCATGATCGCCTCGCGTGTCGCGTCGTCGACGGAAAGCTCAAGGCTTCTGTTCAGTTTCTCTATCCAGCTCAGTCTTCTCATAGACACCCCTCCATTCACCGAACATTAGTTCTACACGACAAGTCCAAACACCTCCTTTACCGCGGGAATTTTCCAATAACGCCACCGTAGCCGCTCACCTTAACAAAATCCTAAGAATCCCCTTCACCCCTCATAATCTCCCCTTGGCAGACTGGTCGTGGCTGACAATTCGGGTCAAAGACCCGGTCTCGGTCCGGCGCTGTGGGAACGCCAGGTTCACTCCAGGCGCCGTGAATGTAGTGCATGTTCAAGGAGGTTCGGTTATGGCTATTCTCACGGCTAACAAGCTTTCCCGAGTGTACGGCGGAAAACGAAGCGTCCCGACTTGGGCCCTCCGCGACGCCAGCCTCACCGTCAACGAAGGCGAGTTCATAGGAGTGATGGGCCCTTCGGGAAGTGGCAAGACAACGCTCCTCAACCTGCTTGCGGCGATTGACACCCCGACATCAGGGACGGTTGAGATAGATGGCGTGGATATCTCGACACTGAGCGACCGGGATCTGGCCATCTTCAGGAGGCGCAAGCTCGGCTTTGTGTTTCAGGACTACAACCTCCTGCATACCCTTTCCATCCAAGAGAACATCGTACTCCCATTGGTCCTCGACAGGGTGAGTCCCGCGGCCATACAAAGCCGGCTCTCGGAAGTGGCGCACCAACTCGGAATACAGTACATCCTGGAAAAGAGGGTCTTTCAGGTGTCCGGTGGAGAGCAGCAACGCGCTGCGATTGCCAGAGCCATCATCCACCGCCCCGCGCTCATACTGGCCGACGAACCCACCGGAAATCTCGACTCCAAGTCATCGGCCGGCGTGATGAAGGCTCTAAGGGACCTTAGCGATAGGTGGGGCGCCACGATCCTCATGGTCACCCACGACGCGTTCGCCGCGAGTTTCTGCGAGCGGATCCTTTTCATAAGAGACGGGCGTATCCACTCTCAGATCCACCGGCTAGGCAGCAGGGAGTCTTTCTACGAGGACATCCTAAGCAGCCTCCGGGCCCAGGGGGGTGACGGTCTTGACGCTTCGCAGGATAAGCATCAGTAATGTCAAAGGGATGGGGCGCAAGTACGCCGCGTTTTTCGCAAGCAGCGTCTTGGCGGTTCTCGTCTTCTACCTGCTCGCGTCGTTCGTAATGCACCCGGACGTCGTGAACGGATACGTCTCCCAAGCCGAGCGTGTGCGTCAGGGATTGCTCATCTCCCAGTACATCATCGTGATTTTCACGTTCTTCTTTGTGCTGTATTCCAGTTCGGCGTTCATCCGGGCGAGAAAGAAGGAATTCGGGCTGCTTACCCTGCTGGGCGCTACCAAAGCTCAGATGAGCAGGATGATCGTGACCGAACACATCCTCATAGGGCTCTCCGGCGTGGCCGTGGGGCTCGGACTCGGCGTGCCTCTCTCGAAGCTCATGCTGAACGCCATGTCCAAGATGCTCGGGGTAACATCACCCATCCGTTTCATCGTAGTCATACCGGCGGTCCTGTGGACCTCAGGTCTGTTCCTTCTGCTGTTCGTGTTCATAGGGACGATCACGACCCTCCAGATCTCGCCCCGCAAAGTCGTGAGACTCCTTCGTGAGCACCAGCGGCCCAAGGTCTTCCCGCGGTATTCGAGGTGGGTAGCCATTCTCTCGCTGTTGCTTATCGGTGGCGGTTGCGGGACAGCGTGGTTTGTGGATGGCCGGACGCTCGTCCCGGCAATGCTCCCTGTCACGGCCGTGGTATCGCTGGGGACTTTCCTCTTCTTCGCCCAAGCCAGCGTAGGGATCCTCATGTACCTTAAGAAGAAGACAACCTTCCTCTACCGGAACCTGAACCTCCTCACCATAAGCGACCTGATATTCAGGATGAAGGAAAACGCCCGGGTGCTAGCCGCAGTCGCCGTGCTTAGCGCCTGCGTCATCACCGCGACCGGGACGATATACACTGCGGAAGCGACTTTCCTGCAGGACGTCGCCAGAGCGCACCCTCAGGCGCTGACATTTGCGGCGCGAGGCGAAACCGCTCCCGAGACCATCGCTTCGCGAGTCCGGGAAATCCTCAGGGAAGACTCTATAGAGGTGACCGAAGAGATCGTCCTCGAGGGGCTCGTGACCCCTTCCCAAGCAGAGAACGGAACTCTTCTCATACCCGAAACGAACTTCAACAAATGGGCCGAATCTTCGGGGGCTCAGAGACTGTCCCTGGAGGAAAACGAGGCAGCGTACCTGGTGCCGATGGTGGGAGAGCCTAACGGCGAAACGGTGCCCATGGAAGTCGTCTACGGAGGCGAAACCTATACCATTAACACTAGGACTTGGCCGTTTCCTCGTACTAACTACCTGAGCTCTATGAACAGACTCATGGTGGTAGATGACACGCTCTTCGAATCACTGGCGAAGGGTGCAGCGGACGGCGACCTGGCCGTCTTCGCCGGCTACGAATTCGACAACTGGCGTGATTCCCTCGATGCCATTAAGCGCATCAGGTCACTCCTGGAAGCCGAGCACCTTTTGGGCCTGAGGTCCAGGGTGGAGTCTTACGAAGGCAGAAAGCAGATGACGGCGCTTACGGCTATGATCGGCCTCTTCGTAACCGTGCTCTTCTTCATCGCCTCCGGAAGTATGCTCTATTTCCGGCTGTTCAGCGAGATAGAGGAAGACCGGGAAAAGTACGGCATCATGGAAAAACTGGGGGTATCGAGACACGACATCGGAACCGTGGTCAGCAGGCAGCTATTGGTGTTCTTTTTCGCTCCCATCGCGGTTGGATCGGTCCACTGCGGTTTCGCGATGAAGTCCCTGTCCAACGTGCTGAGAATGATGCATTGGCCGTTCCTGGGAGTGTTTAGGTTCGCTTTGGCGGCGATAGCCGGGTTCTCCGTGATTCAGGTGGTCTATTTCCTTGCGGCCCGCCGCGCGTATATAAGGGAGGTGTTCCGGGAAGCGGCGGCCTGATGCGCCGCCGAGCACCCCGTCGTAGGGATCGAGTCACCACCAGGCAGCCCAGTGAAGGCTGTGTTAACCTGTGAGGAGTCATCCGTCGCCGGGCCACTTGGCGACGAACCAGCGATAGGAGTGATTGAGGTGGACCAAACCACAGTCCTGGTTGTGGACGACGAGAAGGAAATAGCGGACTTGGTGGAGATATACCTCTCGAACGAGGGATACCGTGTCCTAGAAGCTTCCGACGCTGCCCAAGCGGAGAAGCTCCTCGCCGAAAACAAGGTCCACCTCATAGTCCTCGACATCATGATGCCGGGCAAAGACGGCATGACCCTTTGCCGAGAGCTTCGTCGCGACTCGGACATACCCGTCCTCATGCTCAGCGCGCGCTCTCAGGACATCGACAAGATTATGGGACTCACCACAGGCGCAGATGACTACCTGGCGAAACCGTTCAACCCCTTGGAGCTCATCGCGCGCGTAAAGGCACTGCTCAGAAGGTATCTCTACTTGAACCCCTCCAAGCAGGAGGCGCAAGACGGCACGGTGATTACGGTAGGCGGACTCCAAATAGACCGTGACCGACATACAGTCACCGTATACGGCCGTCATGTGTCGCTCACGCCGACAGAGTTCGAGATTCTGTATCTCCTCATGAAGAACAAAGGCATCGTACTGAGCGCTGAAGACATCTTCGAGCGCGTCTGGCGGGAGCGCTACTATGAGTCAAACAACACCGTCATGGTGCATATCCGCAAGATCCGCGAAAAGATCGAAGAGAACCCCAGCAGACCTGAGTTCATCAAGACCGTTTGGGGGGTGGGCTACAAAATTGACGCATGAGAGAGTGATCAGCATCCGCTGGAAGATGATGATGATGGTCTTCGCCAGCGGCTTCATGTCGCTATTCGGCGCAGTCCTCATCATGTTCGGCATCTACTCATTGGGATACGCAGGACCTTTCCGATACCTCGTGACCAATGCCTTCTTGATGATGGCAGTTGCGGTTGTTGTGACGTTCGCCCTGTTCATCGTGTCTTTCTTGGCGGCCAGTTCAGGCACGATCCGTTACCTGAGCATGATCTCCAGCGCGGTCAACCAGATTGCCGGGGGAGACCTGGATGCCTACATCCCGGTCAAGAGCAAAGATGAAATCGGCCGCCTTGCCGCCGACGTCAACCAAATGGCCTCCAGACTTAAGGAATCTATCGAGGAAGAACGCAGGGCGGAGAAGGCCAAGAACGAGCTCATCACCAGCGTGTCTCACGATCTCAGGACGCCGCTCACGTCCATCCTGGGGTACTTGGCTTTGGTCGACGACGACAAGTACGAAGACGAAGTCACCCTTAGGCACTACATCTCTATCGTTCACGAAAAGGCCCAGAACATGAAGGAGCTCGTCGACGACCTCTTTGAGTTCACAAAGATGACTGACAGCGCCTTCAAGCTCGACCGGAGTGAAGTCAACCTTGGAAGGATGCTGGAACAACTGGCCGAGGAGTTCGTCCCCATCCTCAGCAAAGCAGGCATGGAATACCGGATGAGCCTGCCTGACCAGAAGGTCGTCGTGCAGGCAGATCCTTCGCTGCTCGTGCGCGTACTGGAGAACATTATGTCAAACGCCGTCAGGTACGGTTCGGAAGGGCGGTTCATGGATATAGAACTGCACAATCCCCCCGGGTGGGCCGTGATCCGCATCGCGAACTATGGGCCGCCTATCCCCGCAACTGAGATACACCACATCTTCGAGCGCTTTGTCCGCGTAGAGGGCTCACGCTCAAGGAATACGGGGGGCGCCGGGCTTGGGCTTGCGATCGCAAAGAGCATAGTTAACCTTCACGGCGGCACCATCAGGGCATACAACGACGATAAGAGAACCGTCTTCGAGGTCAGTCTGGAAGCGAAGTGAAGGAACTCCGGAGGTGTGATTTCTTACTCTATCACTTTCATGGAATCAACCATCTTGATCCGCCTTAGCCTCGGAGACATGGCAACCTGCACGAGGAAAGAGAATGCCAGGGTGAAACCTCCGGCCAAGGCCATGCTCAGAGGCGATACATCCCTCCCGAACATGAAGTCGGGCTGCTCCACGGTCCTCACAACGAAACCGTGCAGCAAGACGCCCAGTCCGAAACCCAGGATGGTACCGACAACGCTCAGGATGGATATTTCCCGGAAGATGTAGGCGGCCACTTCCTCGCTGTGAAAGCCAAGCACTTTCAGAGTCGCTAGTTCTTTCTTCCGTTCCTCGATGTTAATGTTGATGAGGTTGTAGAGCACGATGGCGGCCAGGGCTCCTGATGAGACTATGAGGACCACCACAATCAAGTCGATACTGTTCAAGACCGTGTCCAGCGATTCTCTGATTTGGGATATGAACTGAGCGCCGAGGACCGAATCTGAGGTAAGCAGGGTGGATATGACCTCGTCCTGTTCCTGCGAGCCGGCAATCCGCGTGCTGGCCATGAGCACATTGCGCGCAGGGTCCTTCGTGAAAACCTTGGAGTAATCATCCCTATTGGCGTACGCGTAGCTCCCTGCGTAGTACTCGGCTATATCGGACAGCACAAACTCCCCGGTCTCTCCGTCAGAGTTCTCTATGGTGAAGGTGTCGCCGGGACGCAGGCCAAGGTTCCCGGCCATCTTCTCGGTCAGTACAACCGACGAGTCGCTGAAGGAGATCTCCCTCCCACTCCTTCTTTCCCTAAGCGTCACAACTTTGGCGAGTTCCCTTGAATCCATAGGTACCATCACGGTCGTCTCTATCTTCTTGCCGTTCGCCATGACGTAACCGGTTTCGGCAAAAGCCTCGACATACTGGGCCACCCTGGCGGGATCGCTAAGGAACTCGTTCAAGATAGGATCATCACCGCAAGAACTGTCCAGGCCGATGTATAGGTCGTACTTGGTTATTTCGTCAAACTGGGTCCTGGCGAGGTCCCCTATTGAGTCGCGGAGGCCGAACCCTGTGACCAGAAGAGCCGTGCAACCGGCCACTCCCAACACCGTCATGAAGAAGTTCCTCTTGTACCGGATAAGGTTTCGAGCGGTCGCCTTATGACTGAAGTTGAGGCGCGACCATATGACGGGTATCCTCTCGAGGAACACACGCTTCCCGGCCTTCGGCGGACGAGGCCGCATGAGTGCTGCCGGCTTCTCCCTGAGGGCGCCCCCGCATGCCGAGACGGTCGCTCCCATAGTGCAGAGCAAGGCTAGCGCAGACGAGAGTATGGCCAGATCCCAGCGGAACTCAGCAATTAGAGGCGGCAACCGGTAGACCGTCTTGTAGACTCGCCATATCACGTTTGGGAGGAGCTTGAACCCCAAGAAAGCACCCGCGACGCAGCCCAATACAGTGGCGGAACCGCAATAGACGACATACCTGGACATAATGGCCCATGTGGGATATCCCAGCGCTTTCAAGGTGCCCAGCTGGGTCCTCTCCTCTTCCACCATGCGGGCCATGGTAGTAAGAGCCACGAGAGCAGCGACAAAGAAGAAGAACCACGGGAACACCTTCGCGATGGCCGCGACTTTCTCGGTGTTCGTTGAGAAGCTCGCGTAACTGACGTTGGATTTCCGGTCAAACACGTACCACTTGGGATACTCGATGTCGCTTAGGCCCTCTTCCGCGTCCAGTATCTCTTGCCACGCGCCGGCCAGCTCTTCCTCGACATCGGCTCTGGCTTGCCAGTACTCGGCTTCGCCTTCTTCCAGCTGCCGGAGACCATCTGCATAGTCAGCCTCTGCCTTGGCCAATTCGGCCTCGGCGGCGCTGATATCCTCCTCGGCCTGGGCAACCTCGGCAGCTAGCTCGGCTTCGGCATCGGTCAGTCTGGCCACGCCTTCATGGTACTCTCTCCACCCGTCGTCCAGCTCAAGGCGGGCTTTTGCGATCTCGGATTCCCCCGATTCCAGCCGGTCTCGGGCATCGTCCAGCGTAGACTTGGCACTCGCCAATTGGGCCCACCCATCGTCCAGCTGCCACCTGCCTTCCTCGATCTCGGCCCCCGCAGCGTCCAGCTGCACCTTGGCGGCGGCATGTTCTATCCCAGCCTGTTCAAGGCTGTGGCGGCCCACGGAGCAAACAGCCCATCCCGCCGCAATCTCGGCGGCAGCGGCGTTCAGCCCCGCCTCGGCATATGCGATGGCCTGCCGGGTTGTCAGAAGGTCATCCGGAGTCACGGGAATGCCGGCCCCACTCAATATGGCGCTGGCGGCGGCATGAACGGGTCCACCCGGGTCTGCTTCCAGCACGGCAAGGAGTTCTCCGGCTGACCCGAACGGCATACCGGAAGCATCGAGGGCGCTCAGCACCTGCGACATGAGGGCATCGAATTGGGCCTCTTGCTCTTGAAGAGCGGCGAGCCCCTCAGCATACTCGGCTTCTGCCTTGCTAAGCCGTGATTCGGCCTCAATCAGCTTCTGTTCTTCAGCTGCTATCTGCTCCCCGGCCGCCTTCCACTGTTCCAGGCCAGCAAGGTACTCCTTTTCGCCCCGGTCGAAGGCCGCTTGGGCCTCTTCCATCTGTCTCAGGCCATTACGGTACTCCTCGTATCCCCTGTTGTACTCTAGCCGGCCGTCTTCCAAATCTTGTTCCGCTTCTGCGAGCCGGCGTTCTCCGTTTTCGAGTTCAACCAGCGCGTCCGCTAGTTCGAGCTTGCCGCGCTCAATCTCTTCACGGGCCCTGGTCGTCTCTTCGGCCAGTTTCGTTTTGGCGTCCGAAAGCTCGGCCTTCCCCTCTTCTATCTGGCACCGGGCGTCATCGAGTTCAGCCCTGCCTTTCTCGATTTCGGCCCACGCATCGGCCAGTTCGGCTTGTGCCTCGGCCTTTGCGTCTTCGAACTTTGCCTTCGCCTTGTCTATCTCGGCTCTGGCTTCTGCCAGAATGCCATTATGACGAATGGCGGAGCGCGCCTCCCCGAGTGATTCGAGCTTTCCCACGATCTCCTCGACTTTGGCCTCATACTCATCCGTAAACGCCTCAAGCTCACCCGCGTCTCTTGCCGTGAGATAGAGATCCGTGTACACGTCCAGCACATAGGCGCTTTCATTTACGTAAATGACCGCATCCAGCCGGCCATTCCCCACGGTGCAGGGTTCGGGTTCCCAGGAGAAGTAGAAAGGGCTGGCAACAGTGCCCACCACAGTGTACTCGGTGACGCGATAGATGTCGCCGGTGTTATCAGAGCTACGGTTCTCCGGCGACACAGTCAAGACGGTTCCGAGCTTTATTCCGGTCGGGAGTGCTCCCAGTTCGTGGGCCAGGCACTCGTTGTCGGAGGCCGGCATCCTTCCTTCCACTAGTTCCGGGCGGTTTATGAACGCGCCGCCTGAAGGCTCTTCCAGACGCTCCAGAGGTACTCCGTATATCCGGACTGCCAGGGGCTTCTCGTTCTCCGTGTAGATGAGGGCATCCGTGACATAGGCCGGCATGACGCTCTCGATACCGTCCATTGCAGAGACGGCTTCCACGTCTTCACGAGTAATCCCCATGTTGGCTTTGACAAATACATCGGCCGTAGACTCGCGGTCGTAGTACGCGTCAACCGATGCCTGCATATCTCGGGTCGTGGCGAGCATTCCCGCGAAAAACCCGACCCCCAGAGCAACAATGCCCAGGATCGCGGCGAACCGCCCCATGTTTCCCCGGATCTGGCGGAACAACGTCTTGATGTAGGTCCTCCCGGAGGCTACCACTCGATCGCCTCTGCGGGCACGGGGTTCGGATTCCGGTGCATGTTGGCGACGTTTCCGCTTCTCATGTGGATGACGCGGTCTGCCATCCGGGGTATGGCCTGATTGTGGGTGATGACAAACACGGTCTTCCCTGTGTTTTTGCAGGTCTCGTGAAGCAATTTTAGGATGCTCCGGCCCGTGGCGAAATCGAGGGCGCCTGTCGGCTCGTCGCACAGGAGCATCTTGGGGTTCTTGGCCAGAGCCCTGGCGATGGCCACACGCTGCTGCTCACCCCCTGAGAGCTCCGAAGGGAAGTTGAACATGCGGTCGGAAAGCCCGACCATGGCCAGTGCATCTTTCGGGTCGTAAGGATCTTTGCATATCTCCGAGGCCAGCTCGACATTCTCGAGGGCCGTCAAGTTCTGGACGAGGTTGTAGAACTGGAAGACGAAACCCACGTCGTGGCGGCGGTAGTCGGTAAGCTGCCTGTCGCTCAGCGCGCTGATGTCGCGATCGCCCAGGAGTATCCTCCCGCTGTCGCACGAATCCATTCCTCCAAGAATGTTCAGCACCGTTGTTTTTCCTGCGCCGCTGGGACCGACGATTACGCAGAACTCGCCTTCATCCACTGCGAAGCTGACATGGTCCACGGCTTTGATGATATGGGTGCCCATCTGGTAGTGCTTGCAGACGTCGTCAAACACAACAAAATCCATAGGCGGCGAATCCCCTCGTTAAGCACTGGCAATTTGGATCGATAAATCGATAAGCCTTATGAGGTCCAGGACATTGGCTTCCCCCAGACCCTCAACCAGCCGGTCGAAGTACTCCTCCACTTTCTGCTGCTTGCGCCTTAGGAACTCGGCTCCTTCCGGTGTCAGGGTAACCCAGATGCGCCTCCGGTCATCCTCGGACCCTCTCAGTGTGACGAAACCCTTCTTCCTCAAGGCAGAGAGCGTGGCGGTAATCCTTGACCTCGATACGCGTAGTTTTTCACTCAAAGCAGACGGGTTCATCCCGGCCCCGCGGCTTTGGGACAGATGATAGAGCGCACTTATCTCTCCCTGGAGAAAATCTGCCAGGCAAGCGAAAGCCTCTCCTTCGTAAAGCCTGGAGAGTGAAGCGGTCAGGCGGTCTCTTAATTGGCGTTTATCCATGGGCACCCCTCTTCCCGGGAGCATGTTCACACTAGTTAATAGTATGTATGATTAACACTGTGTATTATATTTCTGAAGTAGGGCTTCGTCAAAGGTGATGGTCTATGACTGTCTTGAGTAATCGGTTACGTGTTGCGACACTGTGGACGAGACAAGTAAGGTGACCCTATGTATTAAATCAAACGATCCGGCCAGTAATACCAGTTGCCCATTGCAGTGATATCGGCGCGAAGTAATACTAACATATGGATGACGGCGACCATCCAGGTTAAAGACGTTCGGGAGGATGATTGTCCCGATCACTCTCCCAAGGCGCGCATCCTGGTCGAGAAGAAAAGGGCCAAATCACCCTCTATATGCCAGATTACATAATATCCGAGACGGTCTACGTGTTGGAAAGCCAAGCATACACCCGGTTCCAGATATCGGAGGCTCTCTCCCGTTTCTTGGCCATTCATAGCAACTGACAACTTGCCGCTCACGCAGCTTTGCCTCAAGCAATACAAGAGCTCAAATGTAGACTTCCGCGGTCTAGTCCTGTATGCGCAGTGCGCTGACAATGGCGACACTGTCTTTACCTTCAACAAGCGTCACTTCCAGCGGCTAGGGAGCAACTGGAAAGAGCCGCAGATACGGGCATTAATGAGGAGTTGCTCCGGTGGGTTATTGGGGTCATACCCCTACCGACCGCAGTATGCTCGAAATAAGGTCTTCCATCGGGACGGTAGTGACTATCTCATAGTCGGCCCCTCGCCTCAAGAGGGGCTCCACGGTCTCCATATATCCGAGCACCTCAGCCAGTTCTTCAGGCCGCTTTCCGTAAGGATTGTTCGTCCTTGACCGTAGACGCTCAATAATCACGTCCTGAGGGGCGCTCAAGAGGATCACATGGTCAAACATCGAACGGAACTCCACCTGATTCGTAGCGCACCCGCTGACAAACAAAATGTCGCCGTCGAACTCTGCCAAGAGCTTTCGCACCCGGTCCTCGCGCCATATCCAGTCGCCTTCTTCGTTGTACTCCGACCAATCAGGCTGGTCCAAGTCAACCGCATTGTAGCCGAGTTCGGAAAGCTTCTGTATGACCGTGGACTTGCCGGTCCCCGACATTCCAGTCAATAGCACCCGTTTCACGCGCCCCACTCCTTTGGAAATGAAAACCTAGACATCAAACACCTTCGCGTGATATCCGTACTCCACCAGTGTTTCGTTAATCAAAGCCTTGGCGGTCTCGTCGATTCCCGACCACGAGGCGATCTCACGGCCGCTGTAGCGGGTGAGAGCGGCCAATTCCTTAATTCCTCTTTCACGGAAGGCATTCTGGGCCGGAGCGGCCAGCTTCTCCAGCAGTATGTCTATCGGCTCCATCACGCGCATTTCCTTTGCCGGAAAACCCTTGTCGAATTCCGCGGCCTCTTTGGGGTCGATCTGGAAAACAGAGTCTTCGTAGAAGCGGCCTGAGATATCGTCAAGCTCGCCGTCATATAGGGGCATTGCCATGAGCGCATCCGGGCTTCTGCCACTTGCTGCGGTGATGTTGAACTCCGCGGCCCTCCGGAACCCCACTCGCGGGTAGTAGTCGGGATGACCATAGAACACGATGGCACGGTATCCCAGCCGTCTCGCTTCGGCAATGGTGCGTTCCAGCAGGGCTTTGCCGATACCTTTGCCTTGATATTCGGGCAGTACGCTGATCGGGCCGAAAGTAAGCACCTCGTGCTCCGCTCCGGTCTCGTCGACAACCTTGGCCCTAGAGTACATGATGTTGCCGACGATTTTCCCCTCCACCTCGGCGACGAAATCAAGCTCGGGTACAAAAGCTGGAATCTTCCGGAGCTTATGGACCAAGAGATGTTCATCACAACTCGGGCGATTCATGCCCCAGAATGCCTCCCGGGTCAGTTCCTCTACGAGGCGATAGTCCGCCGTTTCCTCTAATCGAAGCCTGATGTCCAAATCGGTTCCTCCTCAGGACGGTTTCCGGTACATGACGAAGTCCTGCATCTCCTTGGAAAAACCCGCTTCCTTGAGGGCCGTAGCTGCTTCAGGCGGGTATTCCTTCACTGTGAG
>DUUV01000091.1 GCA_012841375.1 Candidatus Fermentithermobacillaceae bacterium | reverse complement strand
CGCCGACGGCTCTTGAGTAGTGAGAACCCAGATCCACCCGGCGGGACTTGTGGCTTCGAGCGGAAGTCGCCCGGTCAGCAGCTGATAGAAGACTATCCCCAAAGAATAAAGATCAGTACGGTGATCAACGCCGTATGCCGTGAGCCCGGTCTGCTCCGGAGCCATGTATGCCGGGTTCACCGACTCGATCACCAACTTCAGGTTTTCGGTCTGAACCTCCATAGCGAAGCCCGTTATGGACACTTTCCCGGACTCAGGGTGAACAAAGATTGTCTCTGGGCACAGGTTTCTGTGGACTAGGCCTTTCCGGTGCAGTCGCCCGAGTATCTCTGCCAGGCGTAGGGCTAAGTCGAAAAAGTCGTGAATGTGCACCGCTTTGCCTTTGGTATATCGTCCGAGAGGTAGGGCTCCCGTATCCTCAAGAACAACGGCCAGAGTCGAACTTGCCTCGACCAGTTCAACAGCACGGACGATGCCTTCTATCTCCAAGTCTCGAGCGACTTCATATTCGTAAACAAGACTGGAGATATCGGAGAGAGAGACTGTCTCATGTTTCGGTACCTTTATGAGAACCGGAGCATGCCTCTTCTTTGACCAGCCCCTGTATGTCTTTGTCCTGAAGTCTTCACAAACCTCGTCACGAATGATGTATTCAGGCAGATCCAGCATTTCATTTGGTCCTCGCGAGCAGGAGTGTATCGGATAGTCTATGGCCTAGTGCGTCCGGCAGTTGTGTCAGATGTTACCACAGGTTGGTGGCCCGAGCAATAACCCAGAGGTGAGCTTGAGGGGGGCTTAGTACGCCTGTACCACTCCATGGCCACGGGTGGCCGGCAATTTTGAGGCGGCTGGGTGCTTGCTATTGCAAGCACTTGTATGGTAAGAATATTGACACTGATGTGCAACATGAGCTCTCCCCAAGGGCTCACAACCTTCGGGGAGCCTGCGTGTTGTGGTGCAGCCATGGCATCCTCCCCCCGCCCTGGCGGCGCCAAACCGCTCCGCGTAAGCGGAGCTTTTTTTTCACATCGCTTTGTCGCCCGATCACCGTCCCCTCGGCTCATCCGGCACCACCACATTTTCCCATAAAATGGAAGGGGATAGCCGTCAGGCCATAGAAATCAACTATGGCAACCAGGCCTTGAGATAGGTTCTCTGTTGCCATCCTCAATAGACGGTTTGTCCGGTCGATACTGTAGGTATGAGTCGCCCGCGACCGGAGGTGTCGGGTATGGATAAGGACCACAACAGTTCAATAACGGGACACGAAGCCGGGCAAGCGGGCTGTGCAAGAGGTTTTGGGGAATTCCTTAGGGAGACAAGGCTCGCCAAGGGCCTCTCGATCAGACAGTTGGCCACGATGGCGGGGGTTTCCAACGCCTACCTCTCTCAGGTCGAAACCGGGGCGAGAGGTGTGCCCTCTCCCAAGATTCTGAAGCGTCTTGCCCGTCCACTTTCCATCACGCCAACCCGATTTCTCGAGATCGCCGGCTATATTTCGCGCCCACAGCCAATCACTAATCCAACAATCGACATCGAGGAGTTTCTTCGACAAGACAACGTCCGGTTCACACTAGGGGATATGCCAGTTACCCCAGAGGATGTAGAAGCTTTGATCCGATTCCTTCGAAACCGCCATCCTTCTCACGCTGAAGATAAGAAGTAGTTTACTCGAACCACGCTTTATAGTCTAAAGTAATCGTGACTTCACATTCCTCGTGGAAGTGGTGGGGGACCATGATCTCGAAGCCGAAAGGAGAAGCCGTGTCGCCCGGACCTATGCTGACTCCGGGAGAAAGCCCGAAGGGCGTAATCTCCAATTCTTCGGGGGCGTCCACCCAAAACCACTCAACCCTCAGGGGAAGACTTCCGGTGTTCTCCACCGAGAACTCGACCCAAGCGTAGTACATGGGGTTGAACCTGGGGAGGGTCACTATGATGGTCTTTCCATCAGGAGATACGGTGGCCCAGGCTGCCTTTTTCGGTGGGGGCACGCTGTCGGAAACATTGACGATCGCGAGGTTGCCATCGACTGTCCCAAGCGTGACAACGCCCTCAACCGTTAGCTCCTCGGCCCACGCAGCCGAAGTGACGCCAATGGTGGCGAGCGCAAGGACAGCCGCCAACCCGAGAGCCAAGACATGCCTCATGCGTCGCCACCTCCTTTACATCGACCGGCGGCGTCTTCCCTACTGACCTGTGCTCAACTCGGCTGTGAACTCGATAGTGAACTGAGTTGTGCCCGAAACGCCGTCTCCGCAAGCCAGACGCACCTTGTAGCCGTCATTAGAGGTCGAGGTTTGAGCGATAGTCGCCCCTTCACCGGCTCCGGCAGTGTCGATAGTAAGCCACGGGGCATGCCCCTCTTCCACGGTGACTTCGCGGATTACGATGGGCAGTTCGCCTAAGTTCTGGAATTCGTAATGGATATCCACCCAGTATTCGGGCACTGCGTTAGCGACCGTCACGGTTAGTGTTTTCCCTTCGTCATCAGGGACGACGGTTACATCGACCTGATCCGCATATGTTGCTTCTTCGGTATATCTGTCATACAGAAACTTGACGCCAAGCTCGGCTGCTGAGACAGCACCAGTGATACTGAGGCTATCGCTCCAGGCAGCGTAGGCAAACCCAACCAAAGCAAGGGCCAGGAACACCATCAGGGACATGGATATGCTTTTCTTCAATAGAATCCCCCCCGTTTTTTGGTGCCCAAAACGAAGCTATTCAGAAAGGCCTATTGACCGCTCTCCTGATGCCACTGGGTGCCGTTCACAGTCAGCGTGAAGGAGTACGTCTGGTCCTCACTCTCTTCCCCTAGCCCATATGGGACCCTGACGGCGATCTCCACCGACTTCTCACCATCGACGCCCAGCTGGTACCCCGTGACATCAGGCGACATTTCCACTACGAGAGTAGAACCTTCACCGGGGTCGAAGGACAGCGCTGCCGGCGTGGTTCCGGCATTCTTGATGGTGCACCTTATCTTACTGGACCAACCGGGGAACGCCTTGGTTACTCTGTACCGTATCGTGTGACCGTCGTTAGTCACTGAACAGTCTTCGATTTGAGCAACGTAGTTGCCCTCGAAGGTCGGCTCACCAGAACGGTCTAGCGTGAGATTCGTCCACTTGATGTCAAAAGTCCCGGTAGACACGTTGCCTTGCACGGTGATGTTCTGAGTCCAAGCTGCATAGGCAACGCCCGTCACTGTAAGGCCTACGAGCGCAAGAACGGCAAGAAGCATGGATCTCTTCATTCTCTGGAACCTCCCCCCACGAACTTGACAAGATGAAAACCGGCCACCGATATGCCCTGTGGCCGGTTGCACAACTAGCTCAGAGAACCGTGATGTGCCCAGGTGATAGATTCTCTTCATCGCTTCCACATGCAAGCACAATATTCTGTTAGTATAAATGTTTCGGAGACCTGGGATTCGCCCAAACTGTATATCGCTCTATGCTGCTCGTCAACGGGTCTTGGGACCCTAGACCTATGTATTTAGGTGATCTTTAGAAACGAGCCATGTACTGGTATCTCGTTTCACCGTCGATCACAAAGAACAGGTTCGCGCCGTCCTCTTCACCTTGAGCGATGAGTACTACCGGCTTACCGAGCTCGTCGGCCACCCTCAAGAGGTCGTCTATACTGCACATGTCAATGACCTTTTCTCCGGGAGGTTCAGGGGTCAGGGATCTGGCCAGCCTGCTGCCTGCTTTCTTCAACGCCGCATTTTCGGCCTGAACCTTCTTTTCGGTCAGGCTCACGGTAGTAAACGTCACAAAGCACCACAAGAGTGCGGCCGAGACAACCGATCCAATCATCCAGGTGCGTCTTTCCGCGATCACCCGTGGATCGGTCCGCACGTCGGCGACGGTAAAGGAGCCCTCGTCTTTGGCCGCCGGTTCACCGGCTATGGTAAAGCACTTGGCACCGATGGGTATCTCGAGAGTTGTGACAGTGCCTTCACCTATGGGTATTCCTTCGGCCGTGAGGGCCCTTGTGTGCCACTCCAAGGTGAGCACGGCGCGAGCGGGCTTCACCTCCGTGAGCTCCTCTATCTGGGCTAGAACCGGTAGGTAACTGTGAACGTCAACCGCTACGGTTTCGCCAAGAGTCACTTGCCCGCCTTCGGCGTGAGTGGTCTTGTCCTCGATAAGGGTGTATGGCCTCGACCATATGACTACGCCCTCTTTGGTATTGGTGTCATATGCGCGCAGAGTGCCGGTCAACCTGTAGACGCACTCAACAGGGATCGGGCGGTCTGTTCGAAGAGAATATGTCGCATGCACGCGTATGTCCGTAATCAGGTTGAGAAAGTACGCGATGCCGGGACCGAGTTCGTCACTGTCAAACAACGGGTTGGGGTGAAGACCCACTGTATAGTCAATCTTCGCATTCTGCTCATACTCGAACACGGCACGACTCCCGCTGATTTCAGCGGGCAGCATCAGGGCGCGGACCAGCATTGCCAGGCATAGTAGGACCGTTCCTCCCAAGAGGGCCGTAAGAGCGAGTCTTGTCAGTCTACCTATAGGTATCCGCTTTACTTTCTTAAGCACGTCTTTCAACCTCTAACGAAAGATCAGCTTTCTCAAAGCGATGGAGACTCTGCCCAGCCCCGGAACTGTCGTCAAGACCTTCCCCTTGACCATGGATGTGGTGACCAGGTCTTGATCCGCTATAGCGTTGGCATCGCCCTTCGTCACAAAGAACCGGTGATTCCCTGCGCGCCGGACTTCTAAGACCCGGTGGGCAACCCACATGTCATCCCTGCGAAACTCAATGACGTCGCCCTCGCGAATGCTCCCGGTGTTCTTTATCGAAACTATCAAGTCGCCGGGGTTCAAATAGGGCCGCATGCTTCCGGTCAACACCACGGATGGATACACCGGGAAAAGACCGTATGCGAACCACATGAAGACCATCCCGATGACAGCCACCACAAGAGTGCTGCGGATTGCCTTTCCGGCATCCCTCGGGATCCTCCTTGGCCTCACTGTGGCGGCATGTTCGGCCTGGGCGATGAAGACCCCTAAGATGGGGACGACCGTGCCAATGAGAGCCGCAACTCCCCAGGATAGGTCCGGAAGCACCGGACACAGCCTCCAAAATCCCATTAGGAGCACCCGGTACCCCATAGCAGCCACCGGCCCCCCCAGAAAAGCCAAGACAGAGCAGAACACACTTTGCGAGAGGCCAGGCAGGGCTTCTTCACCCAGAAACCTGACAACGGCAACCTTGTCCGACAACGATGCCATCCTGCGCACCGTTAGGCTGTAGAGGAGAAAGGCCAAGGACACGGGTATGGTGACGGACATCCTCCTCCTACGCCCACAGCGATTCACCAGATGCGCGCGGCACATCTCCATACCGGCCACTTCGGTCCCAACGAGCCAAATGTTGAGCAACGCTCCGGTAAACGAAGTCGAGTAAGGACTCCTCCCGAACCCTTCCATGAGCCCAAACATGACCGAGACGGAGACCTGAATGACTGCCACGAATAAGCCGACCAACTTGAGAACCCTGACTGCGCGGCTGTTGCCGGCAGGCCTTTCCCGCGGCATCCGGAACACCAAAAGCGCAAGGAGCCCCCAGAGGACCGGCCTTACCAGATAGGCAACCAGGATGCCGGCGCCGAGATTCACGTTAAGAAGCAATATCTGAAGGCACAGCCCCGCAATTAATAGATGGATCACGGTCACCCCGGCCGGTTCACTATGGCAAACTCGAGCAACTGCCGGTCATCGCCGCGCGGCCCAGTCTCCGAGAGTCATTGTACATACTGTCGCCAGATTTCGACAATAGAGACGGGTGCGGCTTTTCCGCAGCATCAATCTTCATTCTAGTACGCGGCCAGATCACGGGACAAACCCCGGAACTCAACTCTCGCTCAAGTCTTCCTAAAAGAACGTGCGCATCTAAGCAGGAAATGCTTTGTGAAACAAAGAACCCATGAGCGCAAGGAGTGTTGATATTTGTCAGGTAAGAGAATTCTTGTAGTCGATGATGAGGCGGAGATCGGTGATCTGCTGAACCTCTACCTGACCAAAGAGGGCTACCAGGTGACTACCGCTCTGGACGGGCGACAGGCCATGCATATGGTGGCGAATGAGAAGGTCGACCTCATAATACTTGACGTACTTCTCCCCGGTCTGGACGGCATCGAGGTGTGCACAGAGATCCGCAAGTGGACGGATGTCCCTATCATCTTTCTGAGCTGCCGCGGCGACGACATCGACAAAGTCATGGGCCTGGTCGCAGGGGGCGACGACTACATAACCAAGCCCTTCAGCCCTCGAGAGATCGTCGCCCGAGTGAAGGCTCACCTACGCCGCTATCGCATGACGACCGCGGCGCGAGAAGAGCCGCCCAGCATTCTCAGGTATAGAGGACTCGAGATAGACATCCCGGCGTGCGCTGTCCGGGTCAGGGGCAAAGAGGTGTATCTTTCCCACAAAGAGTTTGAGGTTCTCTCGCTCTTGGCCCAGAACCCCGATAAAGTCTTCAGCGCAGATGAACTCTTCGAGCGACTCTGGCACATGCAGAGCCTGGGCGATATCCGGACCGTCATGGTCCACATCTCAAACATTCGCAAGAAGATCGAGAAGAACCCGGCAGCTCCGGAGTACATCCTCACCGTGAGAGGGGCAGGCTACAAGTTCAACGGGGCCATGGCGCTCTAGCGAGGAAAGTGGCCATGCAAAGGCGCGGCATGACGATGCATACTCGGGCGCTGGTCGTTGTATTCGTGATCCTGGCAGGTATGCTGTTGATCACCATGCCCCACATTCATCGCGACCCTCCTGTCAAAGATGGAGTCCTCGACCTGAGAGGTTGGGAACCTCAGACAAACCCGATGGTATTCGTAGCGGGCGAGTTCGAGTTCTACTGGGGCAGACTGCTTGATCCGGGGGACTTTGGTCCGGCCCAGCCTATGACGTGGTACGCCATGGTACCCCAGACTTGGAGCAGGTATATAATAGAAGGCAAGCGTCTTCCCGCCAAAGGGTACGCCACCTACAGCTTCACGTTGTTGACCGATGGGACAGGTGAAACACTCGCTCTCAACATCCCCGCCGCTTCCACCGCCTATAACCTGTGGATCGATGACGAGCTGAAAGTATCGGTGGGCAAGGTGGGTACGTCTCCCGAAACAACCATCGCTGATGAAATCCCTAAGTATGTCGAGTTTGTTGACGACCGGGTGGAGACTCGAATCACCATCCAGGTCGCCAACTATCTCCACCGGCGTGGAGGTCTCTGGACCAGGCTTGAGCTTGGAGCGAAGGCTACCATAGAGAGCGTGACCGAGCGACGTCTGCTTGTTGACGCAAGCAGTTTTGGCGCCCTGTGTTTTATGGGCATATACCACATCTGTCTCTTCGCGCAACGCAGGCGTGACAAATCCAATCTGCACTTCGGTCTGTTCTGCCTCGCCTTTTCCGTGAGGGCCCTCTTCGTGGGACAGAAGATGGCAGCAAGGGTATGGCCCGACCTCAGTTGGGAACTCGAAATCGCCCTTCACTATGTCGCCTCGTCTGCCCTATTGCCGTTGGCTGCCGCGTATGTAGAGACAAGCTACCCGGAGGACACAAGGTTCTCTGTAACCCGATTCGCGACAGCCGGATGGATTGCCTTTGCGAGCATATCGCTCACCACAAGCCCGAGAACGTCCACCGCTCTCGCGTTGTACTACGAGGCTTTCGACGCCATCATCTGTATATTTGTCCTGCTCGTCCTTGTATCGGCAACCAGAAACAAGCGGTTCGGATCGCAGGCTATGGCACTTGGTGGCCTGATATCCATGGGTTCGTTCGCGCTGGACTTTCTCTATTTGGAAGGCCTGCTTCACTTCGGGAATTTCTCCCAGCCGGGACTGGTGCTCTTGTGCTTCACCCAGTCATACTCTCTGTCCGTCAGGTTCACACGGGCCATGGAGACTGTTGAGCGGCTTTCAGAGGAGCTTTCTTTGACGAACAAGGAGCTGATCGACCTGAACCGCCATCTCGAGGAGCGTGTAGACATGAGGACTTCGGAGCTTCTCGAATCCAACCAGAAGCTGGAAGCCATAAACAACGAGATCGCCCGCATGGATGAAGCACGGAGACACCTCTTAGGGAACATCGCTCACGACCTTCGCACTCCGGTCACGCTAATCAGGGGCTATGCGGAAGCCATTCTGGACGGAGTCGTTGAGGGGCAGGAGAATCAAACCAAATACCTGGAGCTTATGCGAGCTAAAGTTGACAGCCTGACCGGCCTCATTGAGGATCTGTTCGAACTCACTCAACTGGAATCCCGGAGAACGGCATTCAACCCTCAGCCGGTCGATGTCCTCGACCTCATCGAGAAGCTCTATTCAAAGTACGAGCATGACATCGAAAGAGCCGGTCTCACACCCCGTCTTGTGCTTCCCGAGACGCATCACGGGCAGGCGCCGTCATATGTGAGCGCTGACCCCGACCGTATTGACCGGGTACTGGCAAATCTCCTGTTCAACGCCATCAAGTTCTCGCCGAAGAACGGAGAGATCATGGTCGGCTGCTCGGTAGGACCCGGGGAGGCAACAGTCATCGTGCAAGATAGTGGACTCGGGATCCCGGAAGGAGACATCCCGTTCATCTTCGACAGATTCTATAAGTCCCCGAGGTCCAGGACCTCGTCGGCAGGAAGCGGGCTCGGATTGGCAATTGCCAAAGAGATCGTGGCGCTGCATAACGGGCGTATCTGGGTCGAAAGTCAACTTGGAAAGGGAACTAAGATCTGCTTGACGCTGCCCATAATACCGGCGGCGCCGGACCTTAATCCTGAGCCGTCGCACTATTAAGAGAGCCGCCGGCTGGATGAGCCCGGCGGCTCCTACAGTCTCTTATCCGGTCAATCGTATCCGGTCTAATCGCTCTCAGGCACCGGAGCGACCCTCTTTGCGTCCGGGGCCACGATCTTGGGCTTGGCCTCGGCCACCGGGACCTCCTTCACAGGATCATCGCCGGTCTTCATGGGGGGCAGCGGAGTGCCTGCCAGCAGCATGTCCAGTTCGCTGCCTTTGAGCGTCTCGCGCTCCAAGAGGGTCTCGGCAACCAAGATCAAGATATCTCGCTTCTCTTCGAGCAAAGCCTTGGCTTTCTCGAAGCACTCGTTGATGATGGCCCGCCCTTCCTGATCGATGGCAGCGGCCACTTCTTCGGAGAAGTCCCGTTCCCTGCCAAGGTCCCTGCCCAGGAACACCTGGCCCTCTTTCCGGCCGAAGGTCAGGGGCCCGAGTTTCTCCGACATGCCGAACTCCATGATCATCCTTCTCACCAGATGAGTCGCCATCTCAAGATCGTTGGCTGCGCCGCTGTACACGTCGTCGAACATCATTTCCTCAGCCGCGCGACCAGCCAAAGCGGCCGTCACGCGGTCGAGTATCTGGGATTTGGTTACCAGATATCTGTCTTCCTCAGGCACAGTTGAAACGTGGCCCAACGATGCGCCTCTCGAGACGATGGTCACTTCGCGGACGGGATCGGTGTTCGGCAACACCTTGGCTGCGAGAGCGTGCCCGGCCTCGTGAAAAGCGATAACCCGCTTCTCCTTTTCGCTGATGACCCTGGACTTCTTCCTGGGTCCGGCGATTACCCGCTGGGTAGCCTCTTCGAGCTCCTCCATCCCTATCCTGCGCTTCCTCCGCCTTGCCGCCAAAAGAGCTGCCTCGTTGACCAAGTTCTCGAGATCGGCCGGAGTGAAACCGGCGGTGCTCTTGGCGACTGCCTCCAAGTCGACTTCCTTGGAGACCGGCTTGCCGCGACTGTGAACCTTCAAGATCTCGGTCCTCGCCTTTAGGTCCGGCTTATCCAGGATAACCTGGCGGTCGAACCGTCCGGGCCTGAGTAGGGCCGAGTCAAGGATGTCGGGCCTGTTTGTAGCCGCCATGACGATGATGCCCTGGTTAGTGCTGAACCCGTCCATCTCAACAAGCAGCTGGTTCAGCGTCTGCTCACGCTCATCGTGACCTCCGCCCATTCCGGCGCCTCTCATCCGTCCAACTGCGTCGATCTCATCGATGAAGACGATGGCAGGTGCCCTTTTCTTGGCCTGCTCAAACAAGTCCCTCACTCGGGCTGCACCAACGCCCACGAACATCTCAACGAAATCGGAACCGCTGATTGAAAGGAAGGGCACCCCTGCCTCTCCCGCTACGGCCCGGGCGATATAGGTCTTCCCGGTACCGGGAGGGCCGAAGAGCAGGACTCCCTTTGGGATCCTGGCTCCCATCTCGACATATCTCTTCGAATGCTTGAGGAAATCCACGATCTCCTGAAGCTCTTCCTTGGCTTCTTCACATCCTGCCACATCCGCGAAAGTCACCTTCTCGTGGATGTCCGACTGCATCCTCGCCCTGGAACGCCCAAACTGCATTACCTGTTTCCCGCCGCCCTGGCTCTGCTGGAGCATGTAGAAAAAGAGGGCTGCCATAATGAGAACAGGGATCATGTTTGACAAGAGCGAGACCCACAATGAGGGCTCGGGAGGCATCTCGAACTTCACCGCAGTTCCCGACTCGACAAGTTTGGCGTAAAGCGCCGGGTCTACCGGGATGATGGTGCGGAAGCTGGTCCCATCCTTCAGGGTCCCGGTCACTTCTTTTTCGTCCACAATGGTGGCAGATACCACATTGCCGGACTCAATCTGGGCAAGGAAGCGGTTATAGTCAAGCTCCACATACGTCTCTTTGGGCGCGAACAGATCGACCAGAGAGATCGCGACAAAGACAAGAAGAGCGTAGACCGCGAGACTGCGCCATATCCTGTTGTTCAACCTAACGCCCCCTTCCCTTGAGCAAAAAAGCCGACCATAGGTCGGGCCAGACCATCAAATAGTAGCACAATTCCTGCTATGTCGCAAGGAACGCTTGACCTCAATACGCAGCACCTTCTGTGAACTTTTTGTTACTTTGAACCTCTCGTCAAGGCGAAATCCGCCTACCCATGCTATCTTGTCACCAAACACAATGATAGGAACAAAATCCCTGTAGAACTTCGGGACGCGCCTCTGCGTGAAGTAATCTTGCAGCTTCTGTTCGCGTCCTCCCATCCCGAGCGGCGCGAAACGGTCGCCGTCCCGGCGGGTCCTCACAAGAACAGGCTTGTCACTCCAACTGTAGTCTAGGAACGCCACATCCTCTCTTTCAAGCCCGAACGTCGAATTTGCACGTCTAGACTCGATCGCCCTTAAGAAGGGTTCGGAGTCCTCGGGGGTCACTATCTTGGTCTCAATGGTAATCCCCAGTTCAGGAACACCGGTCTCACCCGGCACATCCAGGGGCCTCTCAAAGAAGCCCGGAGCCTCAGGGTAGAATACGATGAAATCCCCCTCATGTACCGCGGTGACCCGGCCAGGCAACGAAACCGCTCCTTCGACACCATCCAGTATCTCAAGCGCACGTGCCAAACCGAGGTTTCCATCGCCCTCCCATACCTCGCGCCATGCCATATCGATTACACGCGAGGCTATCGCCGGATTGACGACCGTAAGCCCCTCCCGGCTCACTGCGGTGACCCTGCCGTGGCGACACGTATATCTATCGAACGCCTGGAGAGCCGTTTCGTCTAGGAACTGAGAATCCAGTCTTAGAGACGCGGCGACTCCCGCGAGCGTTTCAACCATAGACGGATTGTACTGGGAGGCCAACTCAGGTAGGGTCCTGTGCCTCACCAAGTTGCGCGTATAGCTGAGATCCAGATTGTAGATATCCGTCATGACAGGGATGCCGTTCTCCCGGCAGTATTCTTCGATCCATTCCCTCGGCACGTCGATCAGAGGTCGTACGATGGGTCCGTTCACAGGTGGGATACCTGCCAAACCCCGGACACCGCTCCCGCGGAACAACCTCATGAGGACTGTCTCCGCCTGGTCATTCTGATTGTGGCCCAAGGCGATCCGGGATGCGCCGGTACGGAGGCGCAGATCCCTGAAAAAGCGATACCTGGCTTCCCTTCCGGCTTCCTCGACGCCCGTGGCGAGCTCTCGAGCCAGCATAACGACATCCGCATGACCGATTTCGGTGGGAATCCCCAAAGAGCGGGCAAACTCCTCCACCATGAGAGCGTCACGACCCGCCTCTTCACGCATGTGGTGGTTGAGATGAGCTACCTGAAGCGTTAAGCCGAATTCGTCTCGAAACCGGCTAAGCGCATCCAGAAGGCACATGGAGTCGGGGCCGCCGGAAACGCCCACAAGCACAAGTCCGCCACCGGCAAACATCCTGTGGCGTATCGCGGTCGCACGGACTCTGTCCAGGACTCTTTGCGTGCAGGAGCTATCTGTCGTCGACCAACACCTCGCGAGGTAAGGATACCAAAATGAGGCACCGGGCGCACCTTCCGGGCTCATTTCGTGCCATGACCGGGTGTCTTTTGGACCTACACCCGATCAACTCTCACGGCTACCACCGTTACATCATCGGCCGGCTCCTGACCCTTAAGGCGCTGCCCATGTCCGGAGAGGGATCTCACTAAAGCCTCTAGAGGCTCGTCCTTCATCCGCCGCAACCTGGAGACCACGAAGTGTTCTGCCCGGGCCGGGATCGGACTCGACCGGAACACGCCGTCAGACACCATCAGCACGAAATCGCCCGGGGCGATTGGTTCGCTGGTAGAAACCGCCGGCACCCGGGCAAAGGCGCCCGCCGGTGGCTTCTGACCACGCACAACCAACACGTTGCCGTCTTTCTTGCGGATGAACGACGGAGGAGCGCCAAGCTTGTGGAAATACGCCCGCTCTGTCTCCTGATCTATTAGAAGACAATCAACGGCCACAAAACTGTCGGGAGTGCCCGCGAGGAACAACGTCGAGTTCAGAAACGAGACGCAAGAATCGTAGTCAAGCCCGCAATCGAGAAGCGCCTTCAAAATCCCCAGCGTATCCTTGCTCTGCTTGGCAGCCTTCTCGCCTTTTCCCATGCCGTCGACCAGCACCGTAAGCACGCGTCTCCGGTCAAGGTCGTATCTCACCCAAGCGTCGCCGGCGCTTTCCCCTCCGGTGGCAGGAACAGTCTCACCTTTGACGATCACCTTCAGGCGCGGTCGCGACGACCGGCGTGGGTCTTCATCGTCCGGAACAGGTCTGGAGGCCAGGAGACGGCCCAGGCACTTGTATTGGAACGCGAGGGTTTCCTTGTTCTCCCTGTCCATCGTGCTGATGCGGGCACTTAGCCTCTCGATCTCTCTGTGATGGTTCATCTCGGCCACCACCTCAGGGAACCGCACACACCGATCCGATAACCCGGACCCATCGTTCTCAGACGATACGTGTCCGGATATGGAGATCTGCCGGATGAAGCTGGAGAAAGCCTCGTAGGTGTCTCCGAACTCCTCTTCCCAGCACGCGGAACGCCTCTCGCAGTCGCGGCATACCCGCTCCGCTACCTGTCTGAGCGGCACCGCCGTCTGTGCGGGCGTCAGTCCCGATACCTCTCGTGGCTGGGGCAGCGCTTCACCGGCGCTCGCCGCTTGACCCAGCATATCGCCCATCTCGGTAAGGGCGTGGGAGACGGCGGCCATCTTGAGCCTTAGAGGCTCGATATCATGCCGGGACTTCTCAGAGCGGCGGACCGGTGAAAGAACGGGGAAGCGTTGGGATATGACGCGCGAGACTCTGGAGTTTACGAGAAACACCGGCACGGCTGCGATAACTTGAGTGAACAGCCTTTGAGCAGAGGTGAGAGGGGCGCTGGGGTGCGTGTATAGAGACATGAGGAGTCCGGCCGACAGATAACCCAACACCGCTTCAATCCTGCCAAACCAGCCGCCGATGCCTGCCAACACGCCCGAAGCTCCAAGAATACCGATTATGCCGGGGTCCTCAATACCCGTGAGCGACACTACGAGGCCGCCGGCCAAACCCGATACCGCTCCGGGGCCCGGCCCGGCGGCATAACCGGCGATCAACGTGCAGGACATCACGGCCACCGTCGCGGCGCTCACCCCATACACCCGAACTCCCCTAAGTCCCCCAACGGCCAGGAGGATGAGAACCAATAGTGACTCTGAACTCCTGACCTTCTGTGCGGGAGACATGTCGCTTGCGTTGGAGAACGCAGATCGGGACAGATAAGCGATTATAACCGCGCACAGTCCTTCCAAGAGAGCAAATACGTAGGCGTACAGGGTGGGCGAGTCGATAGTGTTGACGATTCCCCTGGATACGGCGACGATGGAACCCGCTACCAGAGAATCCAGCGTTCTGGGATAGTGACCGTTAAGCTCGGGTTTTATGAGGAGGGCCGAAAGGATGATGGCGAGGGCATGGTAGCCGAGGACTGTCCATTCGCCATTAGTGGCGCTTCCGGCTAGAGCCCCTAGGCCGGCGAAAACCCCGATCGATCCTCCAAGCGTTCGCGTCCCGGCGTAAAAAGCCGGCCCAAAGGGAGACAGGCTGTCGGCGAAGGCCGTCCTTCCGAGTAGAAATCCCAAGACCAGCGCAAGAAAGGATCCCGGGTCAACCTTCGGCCCGGAGATTTCTCGGGAACTAAGCCACTTCCGTAGATTCCTCAACACTTGACCCCCCTTGTCTGTCTGCTTCCATTTTATTCCTGCCAGACCGCAGGACTTGTCATGGCGTGTCCTCAAGGGGAGACAAGACAAGGCTCTTAGTGTCGAAGGAGGGGAGAGTACCGGAAAGCCCGCGTGCAAGGCGTTGAAATCAGAAAGGCGGCAGGCTAATCTATGTTACCCTGCCGCCTTCATGAGTACGTTGCGTTGGCACCGACCTCTATCCGCTATTGTCTGTGCCGTTGCCCAACAACGCTCCGCTTCGCCGATGTCATCTTATTCAGAAGGCACTGCCGTGTCAACCAACACGGTAGTCTTGCGAGTATTCCGACTAGTTGCCGGGGGCCTCGCTAACCTGAATGGGCACTCCTGTGAGACGGAACTCGGACCCGTCTTCCATGCTAATCAGGTACACTTCCAGGAGTGTCGGAGTTCCTGTAAGAAGCGACTTGTCAACCGACATTCCAATAGCCCCAAATCCCATGCCGTGAGTCGATGTGGTGTAGTCGTCGAAGCAGACACCTCTCTCCGCGTCCAGCAGGCGGAAGTTTGTGGTCCCCTCAAAGGCTGCCGCCGAACCTAACACGACGATGGTACTCCCTTCGTGCTTGGCGCCCGGTCTCGGAGTCGACACCACAACCATCGTACCCGCTCCGGATACGCCAATCAGCCTAGTCAAGACTGTGGCGGCTTCGCCGCGGGTGAGACCTCGCCGGGGGCCGAAGTCTCCTTCAGGATAGCCGGTCAAGAGACCCAGTTGGGCACATTCCTTCACGCGTTCGAGGAACTTCTCACCGATTTCGGTCTCATCCGTAAAGGCCGGCGCCTCGGCCGGATCAGGATACGCGATATCCGGGTGTGCTTCGGCATAGGATTCCCTCGCAGGCACGAGGAGGAATGCCATTTCCTCTCTGGGGATAACCTCGTCGGGGCCGAAATCCGCACCGTAGTCATCCGCTTTGATGAGGCCTTCCGCGAGGGCCCTCATGACGTAAGGCCGTGACCAGTGGTTATCCATGTCGGCGAATGGCATTTCCAGGTCGTCGGGAGCTTCGGGTAGAGACAAGATCTCCACCAGCATCTTCAGGAACTGGGCCCTGGTGAGCTCCTCGTTAGGTCTGGAGGTCCAGTCCTCATGTCCTACCATGATGTCCATGCTTTGAAGGACCATCATGGACCCGCCAGCCCAATGCTGGTAGGCGTCTTCAAACCCACGGTAGATGCTGTCCCAGCGCGGCTCCAACGGCCCGGCGATATCCACGTGGCCTGCCAGCGTTTCCACAGGCTGTCCCTCTACAAGGATTTGGACCTTGTCGACTTCCTGCCTTTGGGCCAGCGTACATACGATGGCGTCGATCAGAGCGCCCTCACTGGCCGAACCTACGTTTGCCTGGAGAATATCATCGCTGAAGTCCACGGTGAGGACCTTGTCCTCGATGGTCAACTCGCGGACCTCCGTGGCCTCGGGGAGGCCCAAGAAGCGATACCCCGTGCCCTCAGGCATCCCTCTGATGAGTGCCTCGATGGCCGCAAGCTCGATGGAGTCAGTCTCGGGTACATAATGCTCCACCGGGTAAAGATAGGTACCGCTCATCAAGTACATTGGATGGAAGACCCAGAACCGGGTCATTGCGGGGGCTTCGGTCCCTGCGTCCAACGGCTCCGCCATCACGCGAGCCGGAACAGCCCAGAGATTCCCCGCCAAGATCGCGATCACAATGGCGAAGGCAAGCCCAATCTTACGGAACCGAGAGACACCCCAAAACGTCCGCATCAAAGACCTGTCTCGTTCTGTCGCGCTCATCTTCTCAACCTCTTCTCGGAACAAATTCAGCCACGGCAGAAATGCCGCTGACTGCCCTCCTACCAGTATGACGGTTCCACGAAGAGAGCGGTTCCCCCAAATCCTGGTTATTACGGTCTATGATTTGCGGACAAAAGGCCGCTCCAAGAACCTGATGGTCGGGAGCGTCGTGTCTATCTGGACTGAAGCACCCATGGGCAACATGGCCCTATACTTGCCGTGACCTGCCGGCACTCCTTTGATGCACGGCTTCCCCGTTCCGCGGAAGTACTGCTCAAGGACTTCGTGGACGGTGAACGAAGGCGACCCTCCGCCGGCGTCACAGTCCGTGAAGTCACCCAGCAAGATACCTGCCGCGGCCGCAAGTTTCCCTGTCTGCTCCAACTGGCACAGCATTCTGTCCACTCTGTAGGGCCTCTCGCCAACCTCTTCTAAGAAGAGGATCTTCCCTCTGGTATCCAGTTCCCATCGCGTGCCCGACAGCGCCGCGATTAGTGATAGGTTCCCCCCGACCAGATCACCTGTGGCCCTGCCGGCTTCCAGCGGAACGAGCCCGGCCGCCGGCCTTCCCGAAGGCGCCTCCTCAACATGACTCACCGGTTTTCGCGCTACAGGTTCGCGGGCCTCCCGGTCGCCTCCGGCACCTGCCGGCGTTACGGGCAGCTCATCCGGCAAGCGGAGCTCGCCCGGCGCCCAGGTGCCGTCCAGGACTCGCCTGAACTCTTCCAGGTTGTAAGTGAGTGACAGCCCCGAATCTTCGCCGGACTCAACCATCGGACCGTGAAAGGTGATGAGCCGCATCTCACGCCAGAACGCGAGATGCAAGGCCGTTATGTCTGAAAAGCCAATCAAGACTTTCTTGTGGTCTTTGAGCACGCTGAAGTCCAGGTAAGGAAGCATACGGGTAGCCCCGTATCCGCCACGGGCAGCGACAATTGCCTTAACCTCCGGGTCCGTCCAAGCCGAAGTGAAGTCGAAAGCCCGGTCAACATCATTTCCTGCCAGATAGCCGTACCGCTTAAGGGCGGACTTCCCCACCTTTACTCTGTAGCCCAGCGCCTCCAGTATCCCGATTCCCCTGTCCAGAGCGTCTCTATGGACGGCCCCCGATGGAGCCACCACGGCAACAGTGTCGCCCTGCCGCAAGGACGGCGCCTTTCTCTTCACCCTAGACCACCCCTTTAGAGTCGTTTCTTCGCGATCCCCGACTACACGTGGCAGATTCTATAGGGGAAAGACGGGCCCCTGTTTCGGAGCCCAAATCGGCGTTTCGGTGTCCCGGAGCCAACCCATGGGGACTTGACGGCAAGAGGCTGGTGCCAGACTGTCCGAAATAGGAGCCAACAAAGGGCAGGCTGAACAAAAGACGCTGCACTGGACGCTGCTGGATCGGGGCAACCTAGACAAGGTGTATCAGCAGAAGTCGTATGACAGGGTTTCTTTTCTGTACTGTTCTGAGATTTGGGCTATCCGATCGAGGATTTCGGTTATTTCAGGAGCCTTGAAAAACTCCTTGAGCCGTCGGGCGACAAAACCTCCGTCTTCAATGCTTCCGCAGAAGTCGACCAGTTCCTCATACTCCAATCCCAGCGTCGAGGCCAGTTTGCTTATCGTTGCAGCGTAGTCTTCTTGCAGTCGTTCCGCCGGCACCGTCGTTCACCTCACCGATCACATTGGGACGCTTAAGTCGATTATCGACAAGCGTCGGGTAAGAGCAACCCATTTTGGCTTAAGAAGCGCTAAAATCTGGGCCTCCACCGGGGCTCCAGCGGACGTTCCGTCTGTTTTTCAGAGTGACCGGCGGCGCCTCAATGCTCATTTCCGCTCCAGGCACCTGGATAGGGCCGGCTGCGGCCCGGGAGAAGATCGGCCGGCGTTGCTCCCACCGGGTCGGACTCTGGTGTAAAATGTCGTGGGACAGACTGATTGGAGCTGGTCGGCTTGCGGATTGGGATGGATGCCGGAGGCTCTCTCACGAAAATCGTGGTCCTCAGGGGCCCGGAGAGAGAGTACTACATGATGGACTTGGAGGGAGCCATCGAGATGGCTCGGAAGTTACCCGATTGCGAGGGGATCCACCTCACCGGTTGCAGGGCCGAAACCATCGCGTCTCACTTACCGGACAACCTAAGAACCCGGGTCCACCGCGCCGGCGAACTGGAAGCCTTTTGGGCGGGAGCCAGGCAGATGCTTGCCGATGAAGGCAGGCCCTCCGACTCGTTCGTCCTCGTGGCGTTCGGGACAGGGACATCCGTCTTCACGATATCAGGCGGGAAGGGAACCCGGACGGCCGGCACTGCGGTAGGCGGCGGCACTCTCACGGGACTCTCACGCCTCTTGCTTGGGACCTCCGACTTCGAGAATTTCATGGACCTCGCCTCCCGCGGAGACCGCCACCGGGTCGACCTCATGGTGTCCGACCTGTATCCGGATGCCGCCGCATCCCCTGTACTTGACGCTCTCACCGCCGCAAACTTCGGCTCCAAGCGCATAGAACAGGCAGGCAAACAAGATATCGCCTCGGCCATACTCCAGCTGGTGGTTGAGACCATCGCCGTCATCTCCATCCAGGTAGCGCGGACCCACCGGATCGACACGATTGTCGTGGCCGGCTCACCCACGAGACACCCGCTGGTCCGGGAAAGGTTTCAGGAGTTGGGATCCCTCTTGGGCCACGACTTCTTCGCCTTCCTCGAGCACGGGCCCTATTGCGGAGCGGTGGGAGCCGTAATCATGGGTGAGAGCCAAGACTGACCCGGGCTAACGAAATATGTCCATTCGAGGGCTTTGGCCACCGGCACCCGGCCCACGTGACCTCTCATACAGGAAATGAAGAGCCCCGAACCCTTCGGGATAATTGAGATCCGGTGGGAACCAACAAACGGGGCTATCGTCTTTGGATGTGGGAGGAATGCGAAATGAGAAGAACCAACAGCATTTGGATACGGGCATCCAGAGCGGTCTTGCTGTTGTCCGTCATATTCTTTGCCATGGCCATACCGGCCTGCAGGGCTAAGGACATAGTGTCGCTGGCCAATCTGGATAAGGGAGACCTCTATGTAGCCGACAAGTACGGCAATACGGTGATGGTAGGAAACCCCGCCGACTTCCTGGCCGTGCTCAAGAAAGCCGGGAGAGTGAAAGACAAGAACATAGCGGGCTCTATTGACCTGGCGGAGTGCAGCCACACCCTGTGGGCGGGACAGGAAAAGGTATATTACGACTGGGACAACAAGACGGCCGTGGTCGTGGATTCTAAAGGAAACAAGACTGCGTTCTCGGTAGACCTCGCCAGCTTGCTCCTGGGGATCCCGGGACTTCCGCCGCCGATAACCGAGGGCCCGGGCGACGACCCGGCGATCAGCGCGAGTCTCGCGGATCTTTCCAAGGTGGACGTGCCGTCGGCGGCTGTCTTCAAGAGTGATGACAAGGCCGTGGTAATGGTTGCCGCAGGCAAGAGACCCACCGGCGGGTACACAATGTCACTTGAGAACGCGAGGGTCGGGACAGGAGGAATCGTGGAACTAACGGTTCGCCTGACCGCTCCATCGGGAGCCGCGGACGACGTAGTGACCTACCCGTACCTGGAGCTTTCGCTTGCCAGGTCCTCTGACGTGGAAGTCACCCTCGTATCCACCGTTGACGGAAGGGATAGACCCGAGCGCGTGAACTTGGCAGTTGTCGAGCCCAACCAAGAGATCGTAGTCTTCAAGCCGGATCGCGGCTCGCTCCTTACCGAAAGGGTCCAGATGTACGGGTTTGCCAAGTGGGACCTGGGGTCGTTCACCGTGACCGTCCGGGATGGAAACAGCGTCCTGGGCTCCAAGGATGTCAAAGTAACCCACTCACTGCCGGCCGGAGCGCCGGAACCTACCTGGGGTGCCTTCAACTTCTTCATGGACCTGGGGCGCGCCACCGGCCCCAGCGGGACCGTGGAGTTCACTAAGGGCAGTCAGATCCTGGCCAGAGTGCCGGTCTCGTTCGGAGGAAAGTAGCGTCCGGTCAGAATCAGATGTGATGGCCCCGCGGGATCGCGCCCGCGGGGCTCTTGCTCTGCCCACATAACCTGTGGGCTCCTTTCGATTTACACGGATCGACACTCGCTACTTGAGGCATAATGGGCTTGAGACACGCGCGGATACCGCCGCGACACGCCCTGGTCTTCGGAGGCGACACAACATGGCAGACAAGGTAACGCTCGACCTCGAAGGCATGAGTTGCGCCGCCTGCGCCAACGCGATTGAATCCGCTCTCAAGAGGGCGGAAGGCGTGACGACCGCCCAGGTGAACTTGGCGACAGAGAAAGCCTACGTGGAATATGAACCGGGAGTCATCACAAGAGATGATCTCGTCCAAGTGGTCCGAGACGTAGGCTATGACGTGCGGCAGCCCAAGGAGCATGCCACACTGAAAATAGGCGGCATGAGTTGTGCCGCATGCTCGGCTGCCGTGGAAAACGCCCTGAAGAACGCCGAGGGTGTCTTGTGGGCCAACGTCAACATCGCAACTGAAAAGGCTTCGATTGAGTTCGACCCAACCAAGGTGGACAGAGACGAACTGGCCCGGATCGTGTACGAGACAGGATACGAAGTGCTCGATGCCGACGACCACGAAGCCGGGACGTCGGCAGAAGGTGAAGATGAAGACGTCGTCAAAATGCGGGATGCCCGGAGACGCATGCTTGGGACCTGGGCATTCACCATCCCGATCATGCTGTGGATGATACCCGAGATGTTCTTCGGGATAATGTGGCCGAGTCACTTGGTGATGAACGTCGGGATGATCCTTCTGGCCATACCTCCTCTCTTTCTGTTCGGGCGAAAGACCTTCGCGACCGCTTACAGGGCCGTGTCCCACGGGAGCGCCAACATGGACGTGCTCATTGCCATGGGCACGGGCGCCGCGTTCATAACGGGGCCGGCCACGTTCTTTATCCCGGTCGCCAACTACGCAGGTGTGTCGGCCATGATTATGGCGTTCCACTTGACCGGCCGCTATATCGAAGAGACTGCCAAGGGTAGGGCTTCTCAGGCCATCAAGAAACTTCTCGAACTGGGGGCCAAGACCGCTAGGGTCATCAGAAATGGTGAGGAAGTGGAAGTCTCAGTGAAAGACCTGGTGCCGGGTGACATCATGGTCGTGAGGCCCGGTGAAAAGATCCCCACTGACGGCGAGGTCGTAGAAGGAGCGGCTGCGGTCGACGAGTCGGTGGCCACGGGAGAATCCATGCCTGTCAAGAAACAGCCCGGAGACCAGGTCATCGGCGCCACCGTCAACCAAAACGGATTCATCAAAGTCCGGGCCGTCAAAGTGGGAAGGGATACCTTCCTTGCCCAGGTCATCAAGCTTGTTGAGGAAGCTCAAGGCACCAAGGTCCCTATCCAGGAGTTTGCAGACAGGGTAACCGGGGTTTTCGTGCCCACCGTCCTCGCCATCGCGCTTCTGACATTCACGTTGTGGCTTGTCTTCCCCACTCCCATGAGAAATCTCCTAGAGAGAGTGGCGCAGGTGATACCGTGGGTCGATCCGTCTCTTGGCACCATCACCCTGGCGCTGTCTGCCACGATAGCAGTACTGGTCATCGCCTGTCCTTGCGCCCTAGGTCTCGCGACACCGACTGCCCTCATGGTCGGCAGCGGCATCGGTGCCCTGAACGGAGTGCTCATCCGCAAGGGCGAAGCCATACAGGTCTTGAAGGACATCAGAGTTGTGGTCTTCGACAAGACGGGGACCATCACCAAGGGTAGACCGGAAGTCACCGACATCGTGGTGGCAAGTGAAGCCGGCGCCAAGACGTGGCCGGACCGGGCCACGACCGTGTCCGAGGACGACCTGCTTGCGTGGGCCGCGAGCGTGGAAAGTGGCTCCGAGCATCCCCTCGCCATTGCCGTGGTAAAGGGCGCTAAGGACCGTGGCCTCGCAGTGGAACCCCCAGAGGAGTTCACGACGATTACCGGGAAAGGTGTGGCAGCCCGTGTGGCGGGCAAACGCGTGCTGGTCGGCAGCAGGCGGCTCATGGAGGATGAGGGCATAGACGCCTCCGCCGTCGAGGATGAACTCCGCCGCCTGGAAGAGGAGGCCAAGACCGCGATGATAGTGGCTGTAGAGGGCGCCGTCGCCGGCCTTATCGCCGTGGCCGATCCCCTCAAGGATGACTCTGTAGCCGCCATTCAAGAACTTAAAGATCTTGGCCTGGACACTGCCATGATTACAGGCGATAACCGGCGCACGGCCGAAGCCATAGCCAGGCAGGTAGGTATCACCCATGTGGTGGCCGAGGTCTTGCCAGACGGCAAAGTTGATGAGATAACCCGTCTTCAAGAGAGGTTCGGGACCATCGCGATGGTGGGAGACGGCATCAACGATGCTCCCGCCCTCACTCACGCGGATGTCGGCATATCCATAGGCACCGGTACCGACATCGCTATCGAGTCATCAGATATAACTCTCGTGCGGGGCGACCTCTCGGGAGTCGTCACTGCGGTCAAACTGTCGCGCGCCACGTTCCGGAAGATCCGCCAGAACCTCTTCTGGGCCTTCTTCTACAACGTGATCGCCATTCCGGTTGCCATACTGGGCTTCCTCCACCCGGTTATGGCCGAAATAGCCATGGCGACCAGCTCCGTCACCGTAGTCACCAACGCCAACCTGTTGAAGAGAGAGAAGGTTACACCCAACTATCCAGTAGCACATACTACGAGTAGCACATAGACCGGTGGGGCTATGGGATGCCCTCAGTCAGCCACCTCGCCGAGGTAGATCCGCCTGACCTCGTCATTCGCGAGGAGTTCAGTCCCTGTCCCTTCCATGGCGATGCGGCCCGTCTCCAAAACGTAGGCATAGTCGGCCACCGTAAGCGCGGCCCTGGCGTTCTGTTCGATGAGAAGTAACGTCTTGCCCTGCCGGTGGATGCGTTCTATCAGGGCGAATATCTCCTGGACCAAGACCGGAGCCAATCCCAATGAAGGTTCGTCCATGAGGAGCATCTTCGGATCGGCCATGAGAGCCCGGCCCAGAGCAAGCATCTGCTGCTCACCACCTGAAAGTGTGCCGGCCAGTTGCTGCCTGCGCTCTTGGAGCCGCGGGAAGAGCCCGTAGACCCCCTCCAACTCCTCCTGTACCTCTTTCTGGTTTGTGCGGATATAAGCGCCTAGCATCAAGTTCTCGTAGACGGTGAGGTCGGGAAACACATGCCGCCCTTCCGGCACCATGCTGATCCCACGCTTCACGATATCCTGGGGTGGGAGCCGGGTGATGTCATCGCCGTCCAAGAGGATGCGCCCCGCTTCGGGTCGGAGGAGGCCGCAGATGGTCCTTAGCGTAGTGCTCTTGCCCGCTCCGTTGGTGCCGATCAGGGCCACGATCTTTCCGTCGGGCACCTTCAGATTGATGCCTTGCACGGCCTTGATGGCTCCGTAAGATACATGAAGGTCTTGTATCTCAAGCATGCTTTTCCACTCCCAAGTAAGCCTCGATTACCCGAGGATCTCGCGAGACCTCCCGAGGAGTGCCACGAGATATGATGACGCCGTGGTCAAGGACTACTATCCTCTCTGATATCCCCATCACAACCCTCATCTGGTGTTCGATCAGCAGGATAGTCAGGCCGAATTCCTCGCGTATCCTCCCTATGAACTTCATGAGCTCGATGGATTCGGCAGGGTTCATCCCGGCAGCCGGCTCATCAAGTAGAAGCAGCTTGGGCTCGGTAGCCAGGGCCCGACAGATCTCAAGCCTTCTCTGGGAGCCGTAGGGCAGGCTGCCGGCCGGGGAGTCAGCCACGCCGTCAAGGTTCACCCGTGCCAGGAGGTCCATTGCCCGGCTCTGCATTGAGGCCTCTTCGGCCCGGTACTTACCGTTTTGGGTGAGGGCATCGAAAACACCGCTCTTCAGGCGCCAGTGGAGGGAGACGAGGATGTTCTCCATGACCGACATGCGTGAGAACAGGCGGATGTTTTGGAACGTGCGCGCGATACCCAACCTCGTGACGAGATCAGGCCTCATACCCGTGATGTCTCTGCCTTCCAGTGTTATGGCTCCTTCGGTAGGAGCGTAAACCCCCGTGATGACGTTGAAGACGGTGGTCTTTCCGGCGCCGTTGGGGCCAATGAGACCGACCAGTTCTCCATGTTCCAGACTGAGATTGAAGTCGTTTACGGCGACCAATCCTCCGAACTGCATCTTCATGCCTCGAATGTCCAGAATCACGCCGGTCTGCCTCCTTTGATCCGGAGTCGCTGTCGGACCCGGCCCAGAACCCCCTTGATGCCGGCAACCGTGAGTTCGCGGTCACCCATAAGCCCTTTGGGGTACCAGACGACTACGACAACCAGGGCCAGAGAGAATATGACCATCCTCAGGCCCGGGATGCCGGGTATGGTGATAGAGCCCCAGTAGTGGGTCTCCTCAACAACCCGTAGGAACTCCATCAGATAGGTGACGATCCCCGCCGCAATTATGGAACCTGAAAGGGACCCCATTCCTCCCAATACAACCGTCAAGAGCACTTGGAACGTCAGAGGGAACTTGAACTGAACAGGGTCAATGGTAGTGAGGAGAGAAGCCAAGAGACCTCCGCCCACGCCTGCCCAGAACGACGAGATGAAAAACGACAGGAGTTTGTGCTTGAAAAGGTCAATCCCCATGGCTTGGGCCGCCGTTTCGTTCTCCCTGATCGACTTGAACGCGCGGCCATAGCTGGATGCCAAGAAGTTTCTCAGCATCAGGTAGCAGACGAACGCCGACCCCAAGGTCCACCAGAGATTCACGACCGGAGGGATTCCTTTGAGGCCGAGAGCGCCGTTGGTCACCTTGCGCACGTTTTGGATAATGAGGCGGATTATCTCGGCAAACCCCAACGTAGCGATCCCCAAGTAGTCGCCCCTCAGCCGCAGAGCAGGCACGCCTACCAGCAGCGAGAAAAGCCCGGCGACAATGCCCGCGAGGACAAGCGCCGGAAGGAACGGGAGAGTGAGGTTCCGGAGAGGCTCCACCAGCGGAGTCATGAAGAAGACCCTATCCTTGGCGGCCATGTCCATGGTAAGCAGGGCGGTTGTGTAGGCTCCCAGCGCCATGAACCCGGCGTGCCCCAAGGAGAACTGGCCGGTGAACCCGTTCACCAGGTTCAAACTCAATGCAAGCACGGCGTTTATCGCGCACATATTGATGATACGTACCGCGTACGACTGCCATCCGGGTATCCCGAGGAGGTCTTTCAAGTCACCGTTGGCCCAGGCGACCACGAGGGCTACGCAGACGAGTATCACAAGGTCTCTTTTCAGATGGCGCGACAACCCAATCACACCTTCTCTGCGACTTTCTCCCCGATGAGGCCGGTGGGCCTCAATAACAACGTGCCTATGAGGATGACGAACGCGAAAGCGTCCCTGTAGCCCGAAATGGAGGGCAGGAAAGCGACGATCATGATCTCGGCCACGCCCAGAATAAACCCTCCGATGACGGCGCCCTGAATGTTCCCGATCCCCCCGAATACCGCCGCGATAAAGCACTTCATGCCCGGCATCATCCCCATGAGCGGGTTGATCTGGGGAAACTTCATCCCCCACATGATTCCGCCTACTGCGGCCAGCGCAGACCCGATGGCGAAGGTCGTGGCTACTATTCGGTTAACGTCAATCCCCATGAGCCGGGCCGTATCGAAGTCTTTGGCAACCGCTCTCATGGCCATGCCCGTCTTGGTCCTGTGGACAATATGTAGGAGGACATAGAGAAGCACCAGCGTAACCACGGGAATGGCGAATGTCACGTTCTCAATCCGGACTCCCCCGATCTCCTGGGCGCTCCCAGAGTCGAAGAAGACGGGCAGAGGAAACGGCTGGGGGCGGCCTCCGAACAGGACCAGACCCAGGTTCTCCACAAGAAATGACACGCCTATCGCCGAGATCAAGATTGTTGTGCGCGGCGAATCCCGTAGGGGACGGTAAGCCGAACGCTCGACAATGATGCCTATGGCCGCCGTCAACAGGATGGCCAGCAAGATCGAGGGAACCCAAGGTAAGTGGAACATTCCCCTGCCGTAGTAGACGATATAGGCCGCGAGCATGAGCAGGTCGCCGTGGGCAAAGTTGATAAGCCTCAGGATGCCGTAGACCATGGTATACCCGATGGCTACCAAAGAGTAGAGGCTCCCCAGCGAAATCGCGTTCGCGAGGTGCTGGAAGAACATACTGAGCTGCATAGCCCTGCCTCCATAGGCAGCCCTCCCGCCACTTGCGGCGGGAGGGCCACGTTTATTCGGGTATTGACTAGAAGGGCTCCACCGTGGTCAGGTACTGGAAGGCCCCATCCTTCACCTGGAGGATCACGGCGCTCTTGTTGGCGTCGCGGTTCTCGTCCATGGTGATGGTGCCGGTGACACCCTTAAAGTCCTTGGTGCCTGCGAGAGCGTCCCTTATGGCGGCCGGCTCGGCCGAATTGGCCCTCTTGATGGCATCCAGGATCATTAGGTAAGCATCATATCCGAGCGCCGCGAAGGCGTTGGGCTCCTTGTTGTATTTGGCCTTGTAGGCATCTACAAACGCCTTGCTCGCGTCGGTGCCTGTGGCCTGGACAGAGTAGTGGGTGGACAAGGTCGCGCCCTCCACGTCGACTCCGCCGATCTCGATGAACTCGGGAGCCTCCCACGTATCGCCCCCCAGGAACGGAGCAGTGATCTTCAGGCTTCTGGCCTGGCGGATCATGAGCGCCGAATCACCGTAGTTGCCGGGAGCGAACACGACATCGGGTGCCAAGCTTGCCGTCTGAGTAAGCTGGGCGGTGAAGTCCTGGTCGCCTGTGTTGTACTCAAGTTCCGCCAAGACACACTTGTCGTCGCCCGTAAGCTGGATAAACGCCTCTTTGAAGTAGTTGGCAAGGCCCACAGCGTAGTCATCCTGTACGTTACGGATGATGACGGCGGTCTTTGCATTCAGGTTTTCTGAGGCGTACTTGGCCATCACTTTGCCCTGGAACGGGTCTATGAAGCAGACTCGGAAGTAGTACGGATTATCCTGAGTCACCAGAGGATTGGTCGGCGAGCAGCCCACAACCGGGATCTCCTTGTTCTTGGCGACTTCGCCACCGGCTATGGACAGGCTTGAGCCGTAGCTCCCGATAATGGCCACCACGTTCTTCTGATCGATGAGGCGAGTGACCGCATTGGCGGCCTCGGTCTTGTCCGTCTTGTTGTCTTCCAGATGCAGCCTAACGGTTTGGCCAAGGACCTCCGGGTGCATCTCGTTGGCCAGCTGAATGCCTTCCCAGGTCATCTGGCCGCCGGAAGCGGACGCGCCGGTCATCGGCTCATAGACGCCGATATGGATCTCGGTTGGCTTTTCGGGCTCCTTACCCTGCCCGTTCTCCCCGGTGGCTTTAGGACCGCATCCCTGAAGGAAAGGAATAAAGAGCGCCAGAAGGAGCACGATGGCCACAAATTTGGTCTTCCGCATGGTTATCCCCCCATAGGTGCTATGTTCTCGAACGGAAACTAAGACCTGCTCTTACGCTCTAGCCTTCGCCTCCTCTCTCAAGGAAAACAAGGACTGTCGCGACTAGGGAGGATTCTTGTGGATGACTGAAGTACAACCCGTGCTGCGTGAGTACTGAACGCAGCGTCAAGATTTTCCCGCGGCGCGCGGGATTCCTGCCGAACAGACGTTTTATTTCCCTGTTTACCCATGGGGAAATGATGAGGAGGCACCACTAGCAGCGGTTGTCCGCCGGTTCGCGGGATGCTCATTTCCCGCCCCGGATCACGTCTTCCATGCTGTAAAGGCCTGCCCGCTGGAGGACCAGGAACCGAGCCGCCTTGAGGGCTCCGTAGGCGAAAACGTCCCTCGAGAGCGCCGAATGGGTCAGTTCTACCACCTCACCCTGCCCCGCGAATATGACGTTATGCTCACCTGCGATTGCGCCGCCGCGTACGGCGTGTATCCCCAGGTCCTTCCTCCGCCGCCTCTCGGTCTTGGAGTGCCTTCCGTAAACGTACTCCAGGCTGCCCTCAAGCGAGTCATTGATCGAATCGGCTATCATGAGGGCAGTACCGCTCGGCGCATCGAGCTTCTGGTTGTGGTGCTTCTCGATGATCTCGATGTCAAAGGAATTCGCGAGTACCTTTGCCGCCTCCTTGACCAGCGAAACAAGAAGGTTTACGCCCAGCGACATATTGGCAGAGTGCAAGATGGGGATCCGCTCCGATGCTGCTTTCATCTTCGCCTTTTCATCCGGGTCGAACCCGGTGGTACAGATGAGGAGAGGCACCTGGCGATCCAGGCCGAAGGCCAGGAGGCTATCTAGTGCCGAATGATGGGAGAAGTCGATCACGATGTCGAAGCCGGGGTCCAGGTCGGAAGCCGGGCCGTCTCCGGGGCGTGGTACATCGGCCAGTGACCCGTAGACGGGGAAACCTGCCAAGCCTTCCGCCGCAGGTGACGAAACCGTCCGGCCGGAAAACAGACCATTCCCATCCTGAACACCCTGGGCGGTCCTGTCGACCCCGCAGACCACCTCCATATCAGGCGTCTCCGCGATTACACGCGCCATCACCTTTCCCATCTTCCCGTTGCATCCGTGCAACAAAACCCTCATGCTCGCGCACCCCCAAGCGGCTAGAAACGCCGGACTAACAGTACTCTATGACATAAGAGCGGCGAATACCATAGGCAGGGATATGGTGGGCCTCAGGCCAAGGGGTCGTGGAACGGTTCGACGACGGCCTCCATCTGTGTTCGTTTCACGCCATCCGACGGTGATTGCCGATAGGAGATCTCTGAAGCTTGAATGGTGGCCCGGAAGGGATTGAGCACACGACCTCCTGAATGCCATTCAATCAATCAAGGGAACCTCCGCTTATTACAACCTGCCTCTGGCAGGCGATTTTCGAGCCGATGGTAAGTCAACTCCCCAGTTGTTCACCAGCTGTCAACTTTCCAGGTACCCACCCAAATACCCGCTGTCCAAAGACCCCAGCATCATCTTGAGCGGCCTGGATGAGGTGGCATACTGCGGGGATCGGGCATCATCTCTGAGCCGTCAACAATTCCGTATGGTCTTAGCCAAGATGGCAGTCTTGTTAGCCTCCGGCCACTGACTTACATACGCTTCTGCGTCGGCTAGAATTGTTGGATTTGCCACTTTCACGCTGAGGTCCGATGGATTCCAGACTGGATGAGAGATGTCGTCAGGTAGATCAACGGACAATCCAGCATCTTGAATGCAGCATCCCAAGTAACAACGACAGTCTTTTCTCCTACGTTCGCCTGACCGACTGGATTGCGAGCAAGGAAGCGCCAAGCGAGCGCGGAGTGACACGGTTCCTCGCCGCAGAGTAGATCGTGCGGACGGTTTTCGAGGCTGGAGTTCCTAGGGCCTCTAGATTTGTCTGTCCAGCATTTCTGGAAAGAGGGCCTTCCCGAGAAAGTGTGGTGGGCAATCCGGGAGAAGTGGGTGGAGTCGGTTCCATCAACAGTGACCGTGAGCTATCTAGCGCACCTCCTCAATCTTAAGGAGAAATCGGCGAGAAAGTACCTTGGCGAGCTAAAACTGCTGGGGCTTGTTAGTGAAGACGGGAAATTGACAGTAGAAGCAAATGATTGGCGCTTTAATGCCGATTATTGCCGAGTCTGCTCAAGCCTAGTAACCAAGATCTATCCCGATGAAGTCCGCGACCTGTTTCCTGGGCCTTCGATAGATCGAACAAAGTGCGCGGAATGGTTCACGAGGGAGCTAAACGTTGGCACTCCAACTGGCTCCCAATATGCGACTACATACATACTGCGCTGTCCTGTACAGGCGGCTTATCGAGATGCTACTCATTCTGTCGTTCAAGGAAGTCGGGGGGACGGACCAGATCAAGGATTCAAACGGTAACTACATGCACCTATCCCAGATCGTGAAGAAGGCCACGTCGAGCCGAGATCTTGATCTGACAAGAAACACAAAGCAGTGGCTTCCCATTTTATGCCTTCAGGGACACCTATCAGCCCACAATCCTTTCTATATAGCCACGGAAGCAGATTTCGATGCGGACACGCGTCTGAAGCTTCGTGTAGTCATCAGTGAACTGCTTCAGAAAAGCAAGATTCGGTCATAGTCAGGCGTCCTGTGTCCACCTTTTGTCCACGGGCTCTATGCAACTCGCAGTATCTGACGGATTTCTGGGCACGTGCCTCTCGGGCGACTTGCATTATTCTGTCGGACCTGGGGACTGGATAAGGACGCACAAAGCAGGAATTGGGATGTTTTGGCAGAAAGGATCGTCTTATGACATACTTTTCGGGATGTAGGTGAGACGTGCCTACTGGCTAGAGCACAGAGGGATTGATTCTAGAGAAGGAGTCGAAGATGAGATGGACAAGGTCGCTGTCCTTATTGATGCCGGATATGTTCGTAGTGTACTCAAGAAGCATTTCCACGAGGCACGGATAGACTACGGGGAGTTAGCCGCTTGGGCTTGTCAGAAGGATGAATTATTCAGGGCGTACTACTATGATTGCCTGCCATACCAGTCCAGGTCTCCCACACCGGAAGAACGAGACAAGATATCTAAGGCACAGTCGTTCTTCAGCGCGTTGAGGCGTCTCCGAAGGTTCACGGTACGAGAAGGTCGTCTCGAATTCCGAGGGGTTGACGACGAAGGCCACCCAGTTTTCGAGCAGAAACGCGTCGACCTCCAAATAGGGCTTGACATAGCTACCTTAGCACTAAGGGAAAGGATTCATGTTTTCGCGATCATTAGCGGCGACAGCGATATCATCCCTGCCGTAACCTATGCAAAAGACCTCGGAGTACTTATCAGGTTGGTCCACGGACCCCTTCGTACATATCACACAGAGCTTTGGGATTTGGCTGACGAGCGACTTGAGATAACTTCAGAAGTCGTTATCGACCTCATTCGCCCCTGAAAATGGAGAAGGCCACCAATGGCAGCCTCTCTCGCATAGTCACCTGTGCATCCCCGGAGGAACGCCAGGGAGTATTGTGTCACCATATTATATCGTGATGAAACACAAGTCAACGCAGCGTCACGCCGCGGACCTTTTCGGGCGGTTATGGCACCAAAATGGCGCCAACAGGCACATGGAAATGGGAACAGGGCATGGTATATGGATGGCAGTTGACCCGAGAAGGGGTGAGCAGTTGAGCATCAAGGAAAGAATCACCATGCTGCGGGAAGAGCGCAAGATGACCAAGAAGGAGTTAGCGAAAGTCCTCCACGTCTCGCCTTCCCTGGTGAGCGAGTGGGAAGGCGGGACCCGGACTGTGCGCCCCGAATATTTGGTTAAGCTTGCCGATTACTTTGACGTAACTGTCGATTGGCTCATGGGCCGAGACGCACCCAGATCGTTATCACCATGTTTGCCTCCGGGGGCATGGCCCCTTGGATCCATGGTCAAGGTTCCAGTGTTGGGGGTGATACGCGCAGTTGAGCCTCTTATAGCGGAGCAGAACATCGTAGCCTGGGAGGAAGTACCTATGGACATGGTTAGAGACGGCGACTACTTCTTTCTGCAGGTATCAGGCGACTCGGTGCAGGATATGGCCGGCCATGCCTCGATAACCACGACGCGCGGGTATGTCCACGTCCTAGATGAGCGAAGAGGCGAGCCGCAGAACTCCTCGAGAGTCACCTAGGACTGGTAAGCGCCAAATAAGCGCCAAACCCCCGGAAAAACAGAAGCCCAACTCTGAGATTGGGCGTATATGCTGGTGGACCATAAAGGACTCGAACCTTTAACCCCCCGATTAAGAGTCGGATGCTCTACCGATTGAGCTAATGGTCCACCGGTTGGTAGCGGCGACTGGATTTGAACCAGTGACAGTACGGGTATGAACCGTATGCTCTACCAGGCTGAGCTACGCCGCCATTTAACAAGCAGATTTCATTATATCAAAGTCCCTCAGGTAGTCAACACTCGCGTTTGAACATCCGTCCTGCTAGCAGCGGGGGCATGACGGCGCTCGTCTTGCGTCATACATCGAGGTTACACCACATACAAGCGGTCCTTCGGGAAGCGCCGTCCGACGCCCGAAGACAATCGGCTTTCACGCTGGGCCGGCATGAATTGACGAAATTAGTCGAAATGAGGCAGGAGATCGCGAATCTCCCGAGAATCTTTCGATAAGCGTGACTACATAGACATAACCACAAGTCACCGGCTGAAACGGCGCAAACTGGGCTGCTCGCAAGGCCCCGAGCTACTATCTCCCGGCGTACATGCCGCCTCGCGCTCGTGGCTTTAGCATGACTTCCTTTGGAGGTACGACATGGCCTTTATATTTTCGATTTCCGGCAGCACCGTCGCGTCAGAGTCGGAACGTCTGAGAGAACTCTTCAAATGGTACCCACAGGCCATCGAAATCGGCGACATAAAAGTCCCCGGAGATTTCGAGGCGGTTGTACAAAATTGCAGGCGGCAAGGTATCAGGCTCGGCGTCCATTCTCCGCTCTACTCAATAGACGACCGCTACGGCCTCCTCAGAGGTGAACCTGCCGCATGGGATGAATTGCAGAGAAACCTCGAGAGGGCGCGCGCGGAGGGGTTCGCCTACGTCACGGTCCACTTCCCTTACGTGTGGGACCAATCCGGAAAGAACCTGGGTGTCCATCAGGTGAGGGAGTTTGTACCCCGGATCAAGAGGCTGGAAAGGGCTTATGGTGTGCCTGTGGTATGCGAGCCCAAGCTCGGGCCGAGAAGAGACCCGGCTGCTTTCGTCATGCTATGGACCTTGAGCAAGCAGGAGCTCTTGCAGTGGGATCTTTCCCTCTGCCTCGACGTGGGTGACTTGTACTTGGCGGCCAAAAGCCTTAGGAGCTCATACGAGGACATGGTGGCTCACTTGGCACCGTGGTGTCATGTGGTCCACCTCCACCACGTGTGGACCGGCGGCACCCGGTATTACTGGACGCCGGTGGAGGAACACGGAAACGTCCCCATCCTGGAAACCCTCGAGATCCTCGGTGGGATCGGTTCCGACATATTCGCGGTCATTCAACACACGCCTCACAGGGTCAGGGACAACGATCAAGTGGCGAAAGGGATCAACTGGCTCTTGTCCAATACAGGTCCCTGGAAGTACCGGGAAGGGATATCCACCTATGACGGCAAGTACCGGTGCGTGAAGTAGGGAGCGCTAACCGCTTGCGCCCGCAGGCTGTCTACTATTGTGAGAGGAGAATTGAGCCTGCGACCAAACCTTGAGGGATGCACCGACTCTGACTTGGTGAGCCTGGCCCTCGGCGAGAGCCCGGACGGGTCCGAGGTCGATGATGCCGTTGTCACCGAAGCCTTCGAGATCCTCATGAAACGACACTACGGTTCGGTCGCGAAAGTCGTGTACGCAGCTCTGGGCAGTACGTCTGAATTGGAGGATGTCCTACAGTCGGCCTTCTTGGCCGCCTTCCGGTCACTTGGGAGCCTCCAAGATAGGTCCAAGTTCAAGTATTGGATCCGGACAATAGCCGTCAACCAGGCACGAGATGTCACGCGCCGGCACACACGTTACGAAGAAGTAGGTTCTCTGGAGGAACTCATCACCCTTCCCGAACGGCCTGATGACATCGTTGAACTCTTTTGGCAGCTTGAGGAAATAGCACGACGTCTGCCTCCGGCATACATGCAGGTGCTCTACCTACGCTATTACCTCGGCTACTCGGTGAAAGACGTGGCCGGATTGCTCGGCATAGACCCGGGACTGGTGAAATGGCGGACCAACAGGGCCAGAAAACTTGCGTCCCAAATCCTGAGAGACCCTGCCCCCGCAGGCGGAGACCACGATATTGGGGGGATAGGCGTCTCCGGTTCAGGACGGGATCGAAGCGCTCAGAGAAACGCAGCCACTGCCGGATGGCTCAATGAACTCCAAGTCTCTAGCAGGGAGGTAGATGATCATGGACAAACTGGCACAGGTCACGGGAATTCTCCAAGCCCTCCGCTCCATAGCGACTCAAGCGAACTACACTGATGTCTACAAGGGCATGGAGGCACAGTGCATATCGACCTACAGGAAGTGCGTAGATCTCCTGTTGACTGTCGAAGGTTACGAGGAAGTTGAAACGATCGCGCCCGAGCTCAAGGACTCCGCGAACATGAAGGAGATCGGATTTGCCGTTGAACTGCTCTTGAGCATCGTGAAGTCAGGGCAGGGCGAACCGGTGGTGCCGAGATTCAACCTGCACCTGCCCCACCTAAACCGCTCGCTCAGGGTATGGAGGACAGGGCGCCCTCCCAGGCCCCCACGGCCTCCCAGACCCCCGCGCCCGCCCAGGCCGCCGAGAGTCCGGTGGAGCCACCACTATGGTGGCGAGGGCCGTGACGATCTCCGCGACGAGCTGGAGAGGGAAATGGAGGAAAAGATCGACCAAGAACAAGAGCGATTTGAGAACCAAGTGGAAGCGATAGAGGACAAGATCGAAGAGCTCCGGGACAAGATCGATGAGCTCCGTGATGCGCTCGAGGACCGTCTCGACGAGATCCGCGACGAGTACGAGGAGAAGTTTGAGGAGCTCGAGGAAGCAGCAGAAGAAGAGGAAGAAGACGAACCCGAGAAGGACGATGAGGACCGTCCCTCGGTCGACGACGAAGACCTACCGGATGAGCCCAATGGCTAACCGATAACCTCGAACCCGCCGTCAACAGGAAAGAACCCGGGGGTTTCCCCGGGTTCTTCTTGTATGCAGCCTCTCTAGCCCAGCCTCTTTCACTCAATGAATCTCGGGCCAGTCAGAGTCCACGGGATACCAGGATTGCCAAGGACCAAGCACCGGGTCAAACCGCCAACACCCCCGCCTCACGGGGATTAGGTCCGCCGCTTCACGGGAGAGTCCGAGGGATACCTGCACCAGGCGCCGGAGAGCCTCTCTCCCGGCGATTGACCGTGCATAGAGCACCAACAGGTCATCAATTACGAGGTCGGGATAGCCTGTGTCGGGCACGCCTGTCCTCACGACCTGGATGGGCGCCCGCGAAGCCTTGGCTATAACGGGAGCGTCCGATATAAGGTGCACCCTGTCCATCAGCCGGTCGAAATCAACCTGGTAGAACGCCTTCCCGTGTTTCCAGATCTCGACCTTCCAGCAGTTCACGCACTCTACACAGACCGCAGGCTCCGCCGATATTTGCCGCCTGCATGAGGAACATTTCTCCGCCCATTGGGGGTCGGGGCAATTGTAGTAACGCCACACCGGTCCTTCGACTATCTTGATTGAGGCAATCACGGTATCACCCCGTAAACCATATGTGCTATACTGCGTGCGTGACAATAAACACCGTGAAAGGAAGTGGCAAGATGGCATTGGCACTACACGTAACCGGTGCGGAGTCAGGATCAGAGGTGGGAATAGGGTAGCACGCCGGAAGCGGCCTTAGGTTAAGAGCTCAGACTGTCCGCTCTCAAAGGATTTCCTTTGTCTTGCTGTCTTTCTTCCACCCCCTCACTCCCTCCGGTTAGCCGTATTGCGGCAGCCCCAATGGGTGCATCTCATATAACCCTGAGTGGTTACTCTCATGCCCGCAAACAACACTTTGGACAATCGAAGGGAGAATTCTCGTGTCTAGCACTCATCCCCAGATAAGTGCTTCTCATGTGGCTCATGGGTCACATGAAGCGAAGACGGCGGCTAGGCGCCGCGATGAAGCGAATGCCGCTGAACCCGAAAAAACGGTAGAAGAACCCATCATCATCGTTAAGGAGCTGTCCCGCGAGTTCCGCGTAAGGCTTGACGGCGAAAGCTTCAGCGATCGAGTGAGGCGCTTCTTTAGACCAGAGTACCGGACCGTGAGGGCGCTGGACAGTGTCAGCTTCTCTATCCGGCCAGGCGAGTCCGTGGGATATATCGGACTCAACGGGGCCGGGAAATCCACAACCATCAAACTGCTCTGCGGAGTATTGGTGCCGTCGTCCGGGAGTGTGACCGTCATGGGGCTCGAACCCTACCGCCACAGGACCGCCAACGCTAAGCGGATCGGGCTCATGATGGGCCAGAGGACGCAGCTCCTCTGGGACCTCCCGGTCAAAGAAAGCTTTAGGCTCCTCGGGAAGATCTACGACCTAAGCCCGGAAATCTACAGGGCCAACCTGGACAGACTTGTTGAGGCGCTGGACATCGGATCGCTCATGGAGACACCTGCCCGGATGTTGTCGCTGGGGCAGAAAACCCGGTGCGACCTAGCGCTTACGTTCCTGCATGACCCCGCCGTCGTCTACCTTGACGAGCCCACCATCGGCCTTGATGTGCTGGCCAGGGAACGCATCCGGGACTTCATACGGGGCGAGAAGGAGCGCGGCGTTACGATATTCCTGGCCAGCCACGACCTGGATGACCTGGAGATCGTGACTGAACGGGTCCTGCTTATCCATGAGGGTAAGATCCTGTTTGACGGCACCCAGATGGCGCTCCACGATGTGGTGGGCGGGCCGCTCAGCACCCTGGAAGACACGGTAAAACAGTTCTACAGGGGGGCCCGGCTCGGATGAAGTACCTCACCTACACACGTGCCGAGTTCCTTCGCGGAATGCGTTACCGGGCCAACTACTGGGCGACACTGACGAGCAGTCTTATCATGACCCTCATCCAGTGGTACCTCTGGACGGCAGTGTACCGCCATACCGACTCCATCGCCGGCGTCGGTTTTTCGAGCATGCTGTCATACTCCCTCATGGGCAGAGTGGCGTCCGGATTTCTGGCGGAGCCCGCCAATCTCAGGATAGGTCCCCGAGTTAGGCAGGGCACCATCGTCCATGACCTGGTGAAGCCCACCGACCTTCATTACCAGCTCTTGTTCCAAAGCCTCGGGTCGGCCCTCTTCCGGCTGGTATCCACGGGACTACCCCTGCTCCTCGTGCTGCTGGCCGCCGGGAGGATCCGATTCCCCGGCGCAGGGGCGACGGTCGCGTTCGTCCTTTCCCTGTTCATGGGGTACATCACAGTGTTCTCAACGTCGTTCCTGTCCGGCGTGCTCACTTTCTACACCAAGAGCGGAGTCGGCATTGACCACCTGTACACTCTCGTTGAGTTCTTTTCGGGTATGTACGTCCCTCTCCAGTTCTTTCCGGGGTGGCTGAGAGCAGTAGCCGAACGGCTCCCTTTCAAGGCGATCCACTACATCCCCATGGCCATCTGGAGCGGGATGACCGGGCCCGGCGAGGTAGCGCCGGCCATACTCTCCCAGGTCGCCTGGACCGCCCTGATGGTCCTTCTGTGTCGCGCAGTCTGGTTCGGTGCCGTAAGACACCTAACCGTACAGGGAGGTTAGCCCCATGAATAACGGCATGCATAGCGGGATTGACAATCGCCCGGCCTGGGATATGGGGTCTGAGACCTCGAAGCGCCGGCCCCTATTGGGAGGCATCCTCAACACGGTTTGGCGCTATTCCCGCCTGTACTTCTGGTACCTCCGGGCCAACTGGCTTTCACTCATGGCCTATCCGGCCGAGTTCGTCGTAACAAATATCGCAGGACTCGTGTACTCGCTTGGCTCCGTGGCCGCGGTGTGGGTGCTCTTCACCCAGGTCAAGGCAATCGGAGACTGGAACTATCCACAAGTGCTCCTCATTTACGGCCTCAGCATCTTTTCCCGTTCCCTCTTCCACCTGTTCTGGGTGGACCTCATGAACGTATCCGCGATGGTCCGCTTGGGGGACATCGACAGGTACCTGGTGAGGCCTCTCAACCCGCTGTTTCAGGTGGTCGCGGGTTACCTGGATAACGACGACTACGGGGAACTCATAGCGGCGGTCATCCTCGTTTGGACGTCCTTGGGTATGCTGGGCCAGAGAACCGTCGCCAACCTCCTCTGGATCGCCGTATCGGTCGTCTCAGGCATGCTTATCTTCGCCTCGATACACATCGTAGGCAACGCCATGTCCTTTATGACGATTGAGAGCAGGGGATTCACGTCGCTGGCCTGGACTATGGACGAGTTCACGCGGTACCCTGCCGACATCTACGGAAAGGGTCTGAGGACCCTTATCACCTGGGTCATCCCGGTGGCTTTCGCCAGTTTCTATCCTGCTCAACTTATCTTTCGCAATGGTCAACTCATACGGCTCGCCCTGATAACACCCTTCATGGCAGCGCTCACGTTCCTTCTCGCGTATCGGTTCTGGACCAAAGCCATAGATCGCTATCAGGGGGTCGGTAACTAGGTTCTTCAGACTGGGAGACGGCCCCGGCGTAACCAACAGTGGATTCATGTAGAAGGAGACGGATGGCATGAACCAAAACCGTAGAGGAATCGGAACCGGACTGGCCCTGATCGGTATCGGCATCGTTGCGCTCTTGTTTCAACTAGGAGTGGGCGATCTGTTCGGCGAAGCCATGGTGCTCACCGTAGGGGTCGTCTTTCTACTGATACGCTTTGTAGGAAAGGTAAAGTGGGCTGTCTACCCCGGAGCCTTCACTTCAACAGTCGGTGCCGTCATATTTCTGGCGGCCCGTGACGTGGATATGGAGGTCTTCTGGCCCTTGTTCGTCATAGCGCCGGGGGTCAGTTTCCTGATTATCAGGGCCGCCTCGCCCAAGGAACGGTGGGCCGTCTTCCCCGGGCTCTTGATAACCGGGATCGGACTCATCATGTTCTTATTCTCAACAGGGCTCCTGTCATGGTTCTACCTGGACATTTTGGCGAAGTTCTGGCCTCTTGCCCTGATCATCATGGGACTCCTCTGCATCGTGGGGTCCCGAAGGCCGCGCGGTCCTGAAGAGAAGTAGGCGGCACCCAAGGCCTGAAAACAAACGTCAGTAACTTTCGACCACATATGACCCCACACATGACCACGGTCTCAACAATTTATAGCGGTCGTGGAAGGAATTGCCATTATTCCGTCGAACCCTGTTATTAGGGGGTGTTGCTAATCGCTACCAATCGACATCCATGGGACCATGAGGTGCGTTTGATCAAGGCAGGAGCCTACAAACCCAAAGACGGCTCCGAGCCAGGACCGAGGATCCGCGTGTACTACGACGACGTACGCGAGATCCACCTGTTCAAGGCCAAGGGCTGGGCCCGTCATGTTCCTCCCGAGGTATGGGCGATGTACTTGGTGGTCGCCAGCCAATGGCACAGCAGGATCGCCGGGGACCTCATGTGGTTCAACATCAAAGACCTGTATCCAAAGACACTTAGGAACGTCTTCGCCGGTTACCCGCCTGACAAGAAAGCCGAGGTGGTAAGGCGCTTTTCCAGTGAATACGGGAAGCCCTACAAGACCACGGTGCGGGGGCTTGTGAGAGTCCTCGTCGATCTGGGCCTTGTAGAACGGTACTGGGACGCCCGGGGCGAGGGCCTCAGGATACCTGAAGAGCTGCCCTCCCCGGCCGATACTCTGGTACTGGACGAAAAAGAGTTGGCCATCCTCGAGTGGAGGAAAAGCCTCACACACACGTCATCCATATGGCTGGACCCAGACGTGCAGGAGAGAGGGTATCTGTAAACAGACCCTGTGAGCAGCAAAACGGACCTTTGGGGCTTTCATCACGAGTGCGGCGTCTCTTGAGCGCGGGAGCGCAGCACTTCCTCGGAGAGTAGTGCCCAGACCTGCTTGTATAGAGAGATGAACCTGGCATCGCCTCTCAGAGTTATGAGGTCCCTTGGCCTGGGGATATCGATATCGATGATCTCCTTGACCCTCCCGGGATGGGCTGTCATCACAAGGATCCTGTCCCCGAGCAGGATCGCTTCATCCACGCTGTGGGTTATAAAGAGAGTGGTCTTGCGGCTTTCCCGCCAGATGTCCATCAGTTCTTTCTGGAGGATCATCCTGTTCTGCTCGTCGAGAAGACCGAACGGTTCGTCCATGAGAAGGATCTCGGGGTCGGCGGCAAACGCCCGGGCCACGTTGACCCTTTGGCGCATGCCTCCTGACAGCTGGTGGGGATAGCTCTTGCCGAACTTCTCGAGCCCGGTCACTCTGAGGAGAGACTGAACCTTGGCGTCACGGTCAGACTTCGACACGCCCTGCATCTTCAGCCCGTAGCCTACGTTGTCCTCTACCGTCATCCACGGGAAGACCGAGTCGGTCTGGAAGACCATGGCCGTCAGTGGCCGTCTATTGGCAGGCGGCTTCATCCAGATGGTGCCATTCGTCTGTGTCTCCAGCCCGGCGATTGTGCGAATGAGAGTGGTCTTGCCACATCCCGACGGTCCGACGATGCAGAGGAACTCGCCGTCCCTCACCGCCAGGTCCAACCTGTCGATGGCGACAACGCTCCGATCACCCATGTCGAACTCCTTAGTGAGTCCGGATATCTTGACGCTCACACCCGGCGGTAAGGCGGGCGACCGGGACCAACCGACCGCGGACCGTTCACCTACGGCAACCCTGTCCATGCCGGCATCCGTACGACGTTTCAGAACTGCGTCTACTTTTCCTTCCATGGGATGACCTTCCTCTCAATGGTCTCAAGAAGAATGGCAAGCAGGTACCCGAGCACGGCCAGCGTTAAGAGGGCCGAGAACATGCGCTCGATATCGAACATGTCGTAAGCTCTCCACACCATCCACCCTACGCCCGCCTGGGCAGCAGACATCTCTGCGGCCACAATCAAGAGGAGAGCCGTCCCCATCCCCAGCTTTAGTCCGGCGAAGATCATCGGGAGGGAGCCGGGGATGGCGACGGTCAAGTAGAAGTCCTTCTTGGATGCCCCGAAAGTCTTGGCCACATCCAAGTAGATCGGCTCAATACTGAGTACGCCCGTCATGGAGTTGATAAGGACCAGGTAGAAAACGCCGATCCCGATGGTGAAGACCTTTGACGCCTCACCCAGGCCGAACACGATCAGGATGAGCGGCATGATGGCCAGCTTGGGGATGGGAAACGTGCTTGACACAAGCGGCATGAGCCATGCCCTGAGCGGCGGGAACAGTCCCATGGAGAGGCCGAGGATGACACCCGGGGCCGCGCCGGCCAAGAACCCCAGCACAATCCTTTGAAGGCTCACTGCGATGTGCGAGAGAAGCTCGCCGCTTCTAAGGAGAGGCAGGAGCGTCCCCAGGATCAGGGAGGGACGGGAGAAAAGCCTCTCGTCAATGGCGCCCCACCGGGCGAGGAGTTCCCATACCACCAAGAGGAGTGAAGGTGAAAGGAACGCCACGGTACGTCCGAAAGCCCTCCGGCCCCAGTTGCCTCCTCCTTTGTCCGGCGGCGCCTCTATCACGATGGCATCTCTGCCACCGCCGGCACCTGCGTCGCCGCGGGGGCGGTCCTCGCGCGGAGATTGACTCCTCAAGCCGCTTGGGTTCTTCTGGCGCTCTCTATTGGTGTCGTTCATAACTGGACGGCCTCCTGCTCGCTCTGGTGCTCTCAGTAACCTTGCGTCCCGGTGGGCGACGCACCGTTACCTCTACTTTGAGTACTTGCCGAGAATGTCGATGGCGAAATCGACATAGGAGTTGTCAACCGCTTCTTCGGCAGTCAGATCCCCCATCAAGAGGTCGTGGGCCTTGTACCAGTCAAGATCCATCTGGATGCCTTTCATCCTGGCGTACCCGTCCGGGTTCAGGCCGGTGGGATACATCTTGTCGTAGAGGGCCTTGTCTGTGACCGTGGAATACTTGACGAGAATATCGATTATCTCGTCCTTACCCTTGTCGCCAAAGAAGGCGTCGTTGTAATCTCTCAAAGACTGGACATAGGCCACCATAAACCGTTTGGCGACTTCCGGCCTTTCGATAATGCTCTTGCCGTATACCAGGAGAGCCGTCTGGGCATCGGGGTCATACTCCTTCGGGTCTCTCCAAGGATCGGCGATACCCAATTCGATGGCTTGCGTGACGAAAGGCTCGATCACCATACCGCCGTCAATGCTCTTGTTGGACATGGCGGCGATGATGTCGGGGAATGCCCTGATGACCTGGACGTCAACGTCTTGAAGCGTGAGTCCGCCCGCTGCGAGACAGCGGTCCAGAGCGATCTCGTCCAAGGACGCCGTCCCGACAATCGCCAGCTTCCTGCCTTTGAGGTCCGCGAAGTCCTTGATGGTATCCTTGAGGTCGGCACGGATGAGAAGCCGGTAATAGCCCAGGTCGGGCACGTTAATACCCTTGTCGGCGACTACTTTCACCGGAAGGTCGCGGAGCATCGCGTTGAACAACCCGGATGCGGTGACGGTGCACCCGACATCCAGCTGGCCGGCGGCGAGAGCGTTTATCATGTCCTGCCCGGTAGCGAACTGGGCCATTTCTATCTCAATGCCGAGTTCCTTGTAGTAATCCTTGGCCACTCCGATGAGGACGCCCGAATCGGATATCACCTGTTTGAGCCCGACTGTAACCTTCACGGGTGGAGACAACGGTTCGATCAGGTCTCCAAGCTTTGAGCCGGTTCCAGGCGAAGTCGGCTCGGAACCGACCACCGCCGGCCCCGGAGGCTCGGGAGCCTCTTTCTCGCCGCACCCCGGAAGAACCAGGATCATCGACAATGCCAACACAAAAGCGAACAACGGGACCAACAATCGTTTCAAGAAGGACCCTCCCCCACTTGATGCTGAGGCATTTTACGTGAACCAGAAGCCAGGTGTGCTTAGGGGGAATTGGGTTCGGTAGGGGTTCGGTAGGGGCTCGGTAGGGTGGATTGTGCCAGGAAAAGCCTCTCAAGTCACGTACCAAGTCCTGATGAGAGAAGACCTTCAGTCGGTTCCATATGACGCCTGGCGACGCTTGCGCCTCGAAGCCAGGACATCCTTGTATACCCCTACAGTCTTTTCGGCGGTCGTCTTGGCGTCAAACATCGCCTCTGCCCTGGCCCTACCGGAGGCGCCCATGTACTTCGCCAAGTCCGGGTCCACCAGGAGGCGGACAATGGCCTGGGCCAGCGCCTTAGGCTGCCTCGGCGGGACCAGAAACCCGGTCTCACCGTCGACTACCGCTTCGGGCACACCGCCGACTCTTGTGGCCACTACGGGCAACCCTGCCGCCATAGCCTCGATTATGGCCAAGCCTATGCCTTCGCTATCTGAAGGCAACACATAGAGGTCCAGTCCAGCGAGGAATTCGGGTACTTCTTCGACAAACCCGGGCATCCGTACGTAGGGTTCCAGCCTGAGGTCACGGATCTTGGTCCGGAGATCCGACTCAAGAGGGCCGGTACCGCCAATGACAAAACGCGCCGTTGGACACGAAGCCACAACGATCTTGGCGGCCTCAACCAGCGTATCAATGCCCTTCTGGGGGCTCAGTCTCGCAAGAGTGCCTATGAGGAACTCGCGCTTATCGGTCCCATCGGATACGTCAACGCGGCGCGGGGACCTCCTCGACTTTCGCTTGTACGGGCCCAAGTCAATCCCGTTGGGGATGGCAGTGATCATGTAGGGATTGATTCCTGACTCCTCCAGCTCCCGGCGGACACCTTCCGAGACCGCGATCACCTTGTCGGAGAGAGCCCGGGCGGCAACTCTATTGATGAATCGTGTGAAGGGCCCTGCGGGAGGAGGCAGTATCCCTCTGGCGTCCGGAACTCTCACTTGCCCGTGTTTGGTGTAGACTACGGGGATCCGTCGTAGACGGGCGGCCATGCGCCCTGAAAGGCTTCCGTGTGTGTGGACGATATCCGGTTTCTCTTTCTTCATTAGTGCCGAAAGCTCCATGGTGAGCCGCGGGGAGTGGGATATGTCCCGTCCGGAAATGGGCAGTCGCCGTATCCCGGCCGCGTCCAGCCGTTGGGCCAGTTCGCCATCGGGACACGCTACTCCGATATCCAAACCCCGAAACGCCGGTTGAGGAAGAAGATACAGGAGGTAACGCCCTGCTCCGCCAATGTTGGTGTCGGTTATTACGTGCAACACCTTCACGGCGCGTCACGCTCCCCGTCCAATCCCTTGTCGCCCTGCGCTGCCGGCCCGTTCGCGACCCGGACCGGTTCAGCCCCCCTCAAGTTCCGGGACGAGATGCCCGCCCCTATCCCCATGACCGCCCAGAACACCGATGCGATCCTGGGACTGTACCAGGTGTAATCGATCACTCCTTGGAGCATGTGTCCTGCGACGGCAGCAATGGAACCTGCCAGAATGCCCACCTTCGCCCAGCGGGCACCTAAGCTGTCTTTCTGGGCAAGCACAACATCGAAAGCATCCCTTAGCCATAGCCAGAAAAGGCATGCCATCGCTACAAAACCAAACAGTCCGACCTCGATGAGAAACTCCAGAAACGTGCTGTGGGCATGCGGAGTCGGTGTCTGAATTATCTGGTACTCGGGATACACCTTGCGGAAGACCTCTGCGCCCAGTCCTACGCCCCTAAAGAGGTGCTCCCGGATGATGGCTAGAGACCCTCTCCATATCGATATCCGGTAGGCGTTGGAGCTGTCGGCCAGGCTGAACGAAGAAACCAACCTCTGAACCAGGACCGGAGGCGCCAGAGACAGCCCAACGGCTCCCGCGACAGCCCCAAGAGGTAGCATCCTCCAGTCATATAGGACGGCGAGCACACAAAAGGACACGGCAAAACCCAGCCACGCACCGCGAGTCGAGCTGAGAAGCAGCCCTATCGCCTGCAACCCGCCGAGGCCCAGCAGCATTAAGCGGTCCCGCACGTCCTTCCTGAGAAACAAGAGTGCCAAGGTCAAAGGAAGTGCGAGTCCCATCATCTCGGCGAAGAATATCGGGTTGGTGAACGTACCGACAACGCGAACCAGGTCGCCTTCAAAGGTCTTGTCGACCCAATGGGAAGGCATGACTATGCCTCCCGTCAACCTCTGATACACGCTCACTAGACCCGAAAAAGCCGCTCCTGTGAGGAGAGGCCATATCACCTGCACACTCCGTCCCCTGAATGAAGCGTCAGCGGCCATTAGGAACAGGAGGAAGTACATGAACCAGATGACCATGTTGAAAACGCTTATCGACGGGTCCACGGATGAGACCGTCGCTCCAACGATGAAAATCAGGACGGCACCCACCGATATTAGCGTGCCAAACTGGGGGAAAACCCATATGGAGCCGGCATCTCCTGATTGCGATTCTGACCGTGCTCCCGATCCGGATTCCGCCCCGACTCCCGGTTGGGCGCTCGGCCTGACCCCTGACCTGGCCGTCCGGCACCTGTCCCATAGCATAAGAACAAAGACCCCAAAGGAGGCCAGCATGATAATCTCGGTAGGCCCCACTGAGGCCAGTGCCAGCACGAGACCTAATGCCGTCTCAACCGTCACCTTCTCGCCGTAGGGAACTACGGCCATCCTTACATACGGCCAGAACCACCTTGCCAGGATACTGCCGGAAACAACCCTTCTCCAGTGTTCGGCCGCCTCCGATAAGGTGCGGTACAGGAGACTCTCCTGAAGGCAACGGTCAGCCCAGGCGAAGAAGGCAATGGCCAGGTGTGTTAAGCGATGTCCCAAGTTGCGGCCTAACCGGTAGGCCAGGCTCATGCGATACGGAGCGCAACGACATTGTCCCGCATTCCGGGTCCAGCTTGAGGCAATCACTCGCCTCCGCCCCCCGGCAAATTCAGCGTCATGATATTGCCGTTCACTTGAGCCCACTTTGTCGTGAACCCAATGGATGTTCCCACCCTGACCTCGACGCCGTTTACCGTAATGACGTTCTCGCCAACTCTCGCAGTGGCATCAATTTCCACGAAAGCGTCGACTCTATCATCGGTCTGTGTGCGGATCCAGGTCCCCTTATCCGAGAGAGTCCAGATGTCGGCAGGTTCAACCTTCACATCTCTGATGGTGCCGATCTCCGCTCCTGTCTTGAACTCAAACACCTTTCCGCCTTTCTTGAGTGCGTCGGCAGTTGTAGGTCTGATCCCCATGACCACGATACTGTACTCAATGGGCTGCTCCCTGGCTGCCATCTCGGCTCCCAAGTCCCGGCCAAACTTCGCGTAGGCGAACCAGACCCCCGCGGCTACGAGAACCAGCACGATTACCAGGTCCACGATGTTGAACCTTCCGAAGATCCGACCTCTTTCATCGAGAAGACGCACCAAGACCCTCTCCTTCCGAAAACACTGTAAGTATTCTACCTCATAGTGGACGAGCATTGTCCATGCGAGGTTCGTGGTGCTTTTGGAACCGGCAGACCATGTTATCTTCGGATTCGCCGGGGTTCCCCGGATGCCCTCTTGGCAAGGAGTGGTCCGCGGTGGGGGCCAGCCTGCTCTCCGACGAGTGGAAGATTTCTCGGACGCCCCCTTGCCCAAGGAGTGTTATGCGGGGCGGCCATCCTGCTCTCCGACGAGTGGAAGATTTCTCGGATGCCCCCTTGAGCAAAGAGTGTTATGCGGTGGCGGTCGGCTTGCTCTCAGGCAAGCCGAGGGTTTCTCGGATGTCCCCTTGCCCAAGGAGGTATACCGAAAGTTAGCTGTGTCAAAGTTTCCCGCATGCTCATAAGATGCTCCGGTAAGTCTAGACTACATAACACGGGAGGGCGACTGATGCGAGACGCCACAGGCCCGTCTGCTTCCCTGCTAGGAGAACAACTCACCCTTCGCCGGTACCCACGCGCCGCCCAGGGAGACGCGACCGGCGTCGCGACACGGCAATCTCCCCGCCTCACACCGCTCTCCGATACATCATCAGGTTGCGTCATGTACTTGGCGTCAAATCAGACAGGTGGACTACTCAAGCAGAGGCTTGTCGACCTTGGATTCATCAAGGGAACCCCCCTCCGGTTGATCAGAAAAGGACCGGGGGGGAACCTGATTGCGGTTCAGGTTAGGAATACCGTCATCGCGCTTAGGAGTGAGGAAGCCCGCCATCTGCTAGTCGCACCCGAACCTTCATCCTCACCGGTCAGCCGTGAGTAACAGACAATTCTTAGTAGCCCTGGCAGGCAATCCAAACGTCGGCAAGAGCACCGTGTTTAATGCCCTAACCGGTCTCAGGCAGCACACGGGCAACTGGACCGGCAAGACTGTGGCTCTCCTCGAGGGGACGGCCCGCTACAGAGATGCAGTTCTCCGCTTCGTGGACCTTCCGGGAACTTACTCCCTCCGTGTGAACTCCCGAGAGGAGGAAGTCGCCAGAGACTTCCTCCTGGCCGAAGAACCGGACGTGACCGTCTGCGTCGTAGACGCCACCTGTCTAGAACGTAACCTTAGCCTGGTACTTCAGGTAATGACGGTTACGCCAAGATGCGTCGTATGCCTGAATCTCATGGACGAAGCACGGAAGCACGGCATCCACATAGACACCGGCCTCCTTGCCAAGGAGCTTGGGATCCCGGTCGTGCCGACGGCGGCGAGGAGCGGAGAGGGCCTCCAAAACCTGCTCGAGGCTGTGTATGAGGCGGCTCAGGGCTACGGAGGCGCTGAGAGTACTAGGGGCTCATGGAAAACTAACGGCACATTCAGCACTGAGAGCCCTGAGGGCTCACCGAAAATTGGCGGCACATTGAGCACTGAGGAGCTTGAGGGCGGGGAACCGGCTGAGAAGCGCGCAGGGAGTGCCTGCAGTACCGCCGGCGAGGACGTAAAGGACCCTTCGTTCTGTAGTGGCGGAGGAGTCAGAGACCAATCCTTGGTCTCTTCCTTTTCCGACAGCGAGGTCGAAGTCATGTATCAGGAAGCGGAAAGGATAGCCTCGAGAGTCGTGAGAAGGCCCGGCGCGACCGCGAGGACACTTACGGACCGGCTCGATGACATCGTGACATCCAGGCTCTTTGGCATACCTATCATGCTGCTCTTGCTGGGGATAGTCTTCCTCATCACCGTGTCGTTGGCCAACTACCCGTCCGCGGTACTATCGTGGGTTCTCTTCAGGATCGAGGACACGCTCAGCGCAATCATGCTGGGCTTGGGAGCGCCCCAATGGCTCCACGGAATCCTAGTGCGAGGGTGTTACCGGACTGTAGCGTGGGTCGTGGCGGTAATGCTCCCGCCCATGGCCATCTTCTTCCCGCTGTTCACCCTGCTGGAGGACTTCGGATACCTGCCCAGAGTCGCCTTCAACCTGGATCATTTGTTCCAAAAAAGCGGTGGCCACGGCAAGCAAGCCCTCACAATGAGCATGGGGTTCGGCTGCAACGCTGCCGGCGTGGTGGCCGCGCGCATCATCGAATCCCCTAGGGAGCGGCTCATCGCCATCCTCACCAACTGCTTCGTCCCATGCAACGGCCGGTTTCCGACCCTCATCCTGATATCCGGTATCTTTTTTCGAGGCGAAGGCCTGCTGGGAGCCGCCGGCCCCGGGTTGGCTATGCTTGGCGTCATACTGACCGGAGTAGGCATTACTCTGGTCGTCTCGCGGATATTGACGGAGACCATCCTCAAGGGCGTGCCCTCTTCGTTTGTGCTTGAGCTGCCGCCCTACCGCAAGCCCGAAATATGGAAGACCATCGCGCGTTCCTGGAAAGACAGGACCGTATGGGTACTCAAGCGGGCCGTCGCCGTGGCGCTGCCCTGCGGAGCGATCACCTGGTTGGCTGCAAATGTGACCCTGGCTGGGCAGCCTGTCATTGCCCACCTGGCCAACCTGCTCCAGCCTTTCGCAGCTCTCATCGGTATGGACGGCGTTATACTCACAGCGTTCATTCTCGGCTTTCCCGCCAATGAGATCGTCATACCGATCGCACTCATGAGTTACCTTTCACAAGGGACGATGATCGACTTAGGGTCGACCGACGTCATAGGCGCGGTCCTCCGATCCAACGGATGGAGGTGGACTACGGGTCTCTCCGTACTCCTCTTTTCTTTGCTCCACTTCCCGTGCGGGACTACCGTCTACACGGTATACAAAGAGACTGGGAGCAGGAAGTGGGCAGCGATGTCCGTCCTTATCCCAACCGTGGTTGCTTGCGCGGTGCTGTTTGTACTAAACACGGTGTTCGGTCTGGCAGGGTTGAAGTAGGCCGGGCAACGAGTTGCGCCGCCCTTTTGACGAGAGTTAATCGAACGTATATCAAAGGGTTGCGCCCTCCTCCGACGAGTTAATCAAACGTGTGCTCAAGAGGGTTGCTCCCACTGCAGGCAAGATTCTCAAATGTGTGTCAAAGGGGTTGCGATCTCCCCGTCGAACAGATACCCCGTAAAATCCTGCCCTCCGATTGGAGTTGTGATGGATGAAGCTGCGTGAGGACCTTGCTGCAGCCGTTGCCGAAGCACATCGTCTGGCGTCTACCCGGACCCTTTGGCCACAATGGGACTCTACAGGAACGCCGCTTGTGCTCCATAGCCAAGAACTATCCTACATTGTGGGACATCCGACACCGCCTGAAGGGTATGTTGAGTTGGAGCCCGTGGCCGGAAGGCACGTGCACATGGGCCCAACGCTGCCGGAAATGGCCGCCAACACGGCGCGTGAAATTGCTGGAGCCATCAGCGCACTTGTGAAGTTTTCAAAGGAGCCCGTATCAGATAAGGGCGAATTCGCAAGACTGATCCTTCACGAATGCTTCCACGCTCACCAGTTGAAAGCACTGTCAGCCGTCGAGCTTCCCGACTTTAGGACAATGCAGCAATATCCCGAGAATGACCCTGTGAACAATGCCATGAGCATAGTGGAGAATCGGATACTGTGCTCCGCTTGGCAGGCGGGTCCTGAGGACCTCTCAGGCATCGCTGCAAAGGAGCGCACGAGTTCGGAGGCAATCGCAGGTGCTGACGCCGAAATCTGCGTCACCACCAAGGAACGCAAGAAAGACGCGGAGTTCGCCGGCCTTACCGTCCAGAGGGCCAAGACCGTGGCGGCGTCGTTCCTAGCCGTGAGGCTGGCACGGTACAAGCACCTGGCCGGGGCAAATCTCAAGGAGGTCTGTCTCTACGAGGAGCGGTCCGAGTTCAACGAAGGCACTCCGACCTATGTGGAGGTAAAGGCAGGCAAGCCGGTCGCGGAGATCATTGATACGCTCAGACAATCAAATGTCGCCGGCAAGTGGGCAGCCTACAGACGGTTCTACGCTACGGGAGCAGCCATGGCCCTCCTCTTGGACGTTCTGGCGCCTGACTGGCACCAGAGGCTTACAGAGGGCAAGTACACGCTCGGATCGCTCCTCTCCGAAGCAGTCCGTTCACTGGGCACCGAAGTGGCCGAGGTAGATGTGTCTAAAATACTGAGTGACAACGATTATGCGAGCATCCTCGCATCGGAAGAGGCAAGCGCACAACAACGCGCAGCCGAAATAGACGGCATGCTCCGGGAACTCTCTGATGGACCCGGAATACGGGTGGAGATGGAAGTGCCTGAAGGAGCCTTCACACTGTTCAACCCCACGAGTGTCATCATCGTCAAGCCAGGCGTCAAACTCCACTCTACGGTATCAGGACTGAGAGGCGCCAAAGGGCTGTCGGTTGACATAACCCGCCTGTGCCTCGAAGACGCCCTTGCCCATCGGCTGGTCTTGCGAGTTCCCGAGCCCCCGGCACCCAGCCAGTCGGGCTCACCCATTACTTCCCTGGCAGCGGAGGGACTGGTGGTGTCCGCTCCGGCAGGACTTAAGATCGCAGTCGATGCCGATGGGACATATAGGATACAGTTTCTCTAGGATTGGACGTGGGACGTCATGGCGGCTGTCGCAGGTGGGATAGATCGCAGACGTTGATGGGTACCACATCGCAGGTAGTGATTTTGGGTGGGTATCACGGCCCATGTCGTGAGTTTTCGTGGGCACCACATCTCATGTCATGGGATTTCATGGGTTCCCCATCCCACGTCGCGAGTTTTCGTGGGCGCCACGCCCCAGGTCGCGCACTTTCGTGGGTGCCACATCCCAGATGGTGGGGTTTGATGGGTACGACGTCCCAGGTGTTGGGCTTTGCCAGGTCCCGGCAGGATTCGATCGCGAGGGAACTACGCCCTCCCCCTTACACCAAGGGTCGCGTTCTTCTTGCGCCAGTACTTCGCGTAGAACCCTCGTCCGGGCATGTGGGACCACCGGTCGCATGAGAAGTCATCCACCATCTCCTGCTCCTGTGATGCGGCACGTGCAGCGAAGGCGTTCAACTCGGAAAGCTCAGGTACACGATCCTGAAAGAGGCTGGCCTCTTCCTCCTGCCAAGCAGCCTCTAGCGCGTCGCGCCGGGCGCGAAGGGCCTCCACATCCACCTGGCCTGCAAGAACCGCTCGATGCAATCGCTCTCTCTCAAGCCAATAAGCACGTCCTTCCTCATCACTTGCGCTCACGGGAGTGCCGCTTCCGAAAAACACCGGCTTGAAAGCCGAGAGACAGGGCGTCGAGGCGCCTGTCGCCCACACGGTGATGGGCGCGTCCCGACGGAGCACGGCAACAAAACTGCCCGTTGCGTGATCGCCGATAAGGCCACCCGCATGCATGCAGACGCTGCCGACATCGCCGCGAGCGAACTCCCGCCCCTCAAGCTTCTGTCTGTGTGACCTAAGCGTGGCAATCATCCCGGCAACGCTCATGGGACCTTTCTCAAGAGCCGTGAGGCATTGGGCGCGCCTCGCCTTGCCTTGAGCAAAGTAGCTGAACACGGGCTCCGTCATCGCGCGCGCAAAGTCTGTACCGGCGTCCACACCGTGCCGTAGCGTATGATCCCCTTGGATGGTCAGTCTGTTGGATATCGCAGCCGTCGTCGATACCCGGATAGCCGCCCATGAGCGCCCGGCGGTCTCAAGCACCAGCGCATTATCGGGATCAGCGATCAGGAAGCTGTTATCGTAGCGAAAATCCTTGGAATAACCGCAGTTGCCCCCTTGTCCGTACTCTGCCAGAAGGCCGGTGATCACTTCGAGGGCAGATTCTGCCGAGTCTGCGCGTTCCAGCGCCAAGCGCAAGAGATCCATGCCGATAAGGCCTGCCTTCTCCTTCTTGGCACGGGTGAATACCGCCTCGTTCCCAATGGCAACCCCGAACTCGTTGACACCCATCTCGGCGCCCCAGATCCAGTCCGGCTTGAAGAGCAAGACCTCGTTGGCGCGTGGAACCTGTGGGATCTCGATGTAGGTACACCGCACGTAACTGCCGCTCTCGTGGAGTCTTGCGGGAATGTGGAGTATCACATGAGGCTCATTGGGGTCTCGATCGCTGTTCTTGCCAATCAAGGTGTGACCGGTTACGGACCACGACGGCAACGCGCACAAGGTATCACACATGGCGGCTCCTCCGAAAAGGTTCCTGCGGCTCCCTGCATCTCAGTATATCACAGGGGCTCAGCGTCTCACCGTGATCCTCGATTGGTCCGCCAAATCCGTCCCCCAAGTTTACATAATTGCATATGATGTCCAGGCAACACTAACAGGAGGTGACAACCGTGGACGACAAACCGGAGGCGATGCAGGGTTACTATGGACCGGGCATGAGCCCCATGCCTGGCTCCGACCCGGGAGCCTATCAGTTCGGGTTCCCACCTTTCTTTTTCTTCTTCCCGTTCATATTCCGGATCCCGCCGAGACGCTTCATCTTCATCCCGAGGAGGCGCAGGCGGCGCTTCGG
>DUUV01000068.1 GCA_012841375.1 Candidatus Fermentithermobacillaceae bacterium | reverse complement strand
TGGCCAAAGACATCATCACGCAGTACGGAGGCCCCGATGGAGAACTGGCCGCCTCCCTCCGCTACCTAACGCAGCGGTACACCATGCCGATACCGGAGGCCAAGGCAGCGTTGACAGATATTGGCACGGAAGAGCTCGCGCACATGGAGATAGTAGCGACTCTTGTGTATCAACTGGTGAGAGACGCAACAGTAGAGCAGATCATCGCAGCGGGCATGGATGGCTACTACGCGGACCACGATAAGGCGTTGTACTTCGTGAACGGCGACGGAGTCCCCTGGACTGCGGCCTATATCCAGTCCAAGGGCGACCCCATAACCGACATCCATGAGAACATGGCTGCCGAACAAAAGGCAAGGTCAACCTATGAGTATTTGATTCAGATATCTGACGCGTTCGGCGATGAGGCAGTCACCAACACTCTCCGGTTCTTGTGGCAGCGGGAGATCGTGCACTTCCAGAGGTTCGGCGAGGTCCTAAACCTTCTCCACGATTACTACGGCCGCGAGCACTGCTTCGAGATGAGAGGCTGGAACCCGTACAAAGTGCCGGATGCGGAGAAGTAACTCCGGTTGTGACCGGGGCATGATCGGTCCTCCATCTTGGAGCGGAGCATCGACAGAGCCGACTCGTCTGGCGCGGGGCGGGGCATCCGGAGACAGTTGACACTTGTCCGGCTTGGGGCGGGACATCCCGCCCCCTGCTCTATTACGTCGTCTCCACTCATCGGCTCACGGCGGGCTTGACCCGTAGGCTCACCGGCGGAATGCTCGCACTATGTCACTCGACGTTTCCGAGTCTCGGAATCCCGTCGAACAGCCCCAGTTGTGCCGGGCGACTCCGCCCGTCCGACGAGGCATACTTCTCTAGCGCGGCCCTCAGCTCCCATTCGATTCTCGCCTTTAGGTCTTCAGGTTCCCGAACCCACGCATGGCTTCCCAGACTCATCACCCATCTCATTACTTCGCCCATGCCGCCGACGGTTATGGTCATTCTCAATTGCCTGTCCGGGAGTTCCTCGAGCACCTGGCTGTGGTGCCACCTTCTTCCCCGGATGTAAGGGGCTTGACCTCCGTCGAACTCGATGACAACCTTCCTTGGCTCTCCTCGCTCAATGGACCAAGCGGACTCCAAGTACTCATCTACCGAGAAATCGGCGGGCGCCTCGAATGGTTCTTCCGACACCTGAAGAGCCGTCATCCTGTCCACCGCGAAAGTGCGGATTTCACAACGCTCGTGGCAGTACCCTATGCAATACCAAGCACCGCCGACAAGCCTCAGGTGGTATGGGTCTATCTTTCTGTGAGTCACGGTTTGTCTGCTTGCGGTGAAATAGTCCGTATAGACGCTCTTTCTCCCATCGATCGCGGCAGACAGGGACTGATATCGCCGCGCTACCTCTTCCTCTTCCCCGCGCAGCGGGTCTACATGAAACGATACCGCTTCCAGCGCCTTCTCCACGTTGACCTCGATGCTCTGTGGGAGGAACACCCGGATCTTTGCCATGGCCTGTCGCACGAACTCTTCAAAGGGAGTCCCCCGGCATTGCGCCAGGAGTTTTTGTCCCAGAAATATGGCGATGGCTTCGCCTTCCCGAAACCTCATGGGTGGCAGTTCGAATGGCTCTGTATAAAAATACCCGTTTCGCGCCCGGTCGTACTCGATGGGCGCGCCGAACAGGTCTCGCAGGCGCCCGATGTCCCTCTCCACGGTCCGTAGAGAAGTCTCCAGCATTTCCGCCAGTCTCGGGCAGTTGGGATACGTACCCTGGGATATGTGGCGGTGGATCTCGAACAGTCGCCAGAAACCTGTGAGGTTCGGGGGCATTGTGTCCACGGCTATCCCTCCTGGTCTTACGGGCATCCGCTACAGAGTGGTTCTGGGAAGGCGACTACGGATCCTGCCCATAGAGAGGGCTTCAGGTCGCCAGAGAGACCGGGTGGTTCACGGGTTCTTGAGGCATTGAGACCTTCCACGGGAAAACTTCTCTAAAATCAGAGCAAATTGA
>DUUV01000074.1 GCA_012841375.1 Candidatus Fermentithermobacillaceae bacterium | reverse complement strand
ATTCACAGCGAGAAGGACATTCTGAAGCTGGTGACAACGCTGATTGCAAACACCAAAGGCGACGGCAAGTCCGGGGATGAGTTCTGGACCAAGGCGGAGACACTGCTGTACTGTGCACTGATCGGATATATCCATTACGAAGCGCCGGTTGAGGAGCAGAACTTCGCCACGCTGATCGAATTCATCAACGCCATGGAGGTCCGGGAGGACGATGAAGAGTTCCAGAATCCTGTGGATATCATGTTCGAGAATCTGGAGAAAAGAAAGCCGAAACACTTCGCAGTCAGGCAGTACAAGAAATATAAGCTGGCCGCAGGCAAGACCGCTAAGTCAATCCTCATTTCATGTGGGGCAAGGCTGGCGGTCTTTGATATTCAGGAGCTCCGCGAGATCACAGCCTATGATGAATTGGAGCTGGATACCATCGGGGACCGAAAGACGGCGCTGTTCCTGATCATGTCTGATACGGACTCTACCTTCAACTTCCTGATCTCCATGATCTACACCCAGCTCTTCAACCTGCTGTGTGAGAAGGCTGATGACATTTACGGAGGAAGGCTCCCGGTCCATGTACGATGCCTGATCGATGAAGCGGCGAACATCGGCCAGATCCCCAACCTGGAAAAGCTGGTTGCTACGATCCGAAGCCGCGAGATATCAGCCTGCCTGGTGCTGCAGGCACGGTCCCAGCTGAAAGCGATCTACAAGGACAATGCCGATACCATCATCGGCAACATGGACTCCCAGGTCTTCCTCGGCGGATCTGAGCCTACCACACTGAAGGAACTTGCGGAGGCCCTGGGCAAGGAAACCATTGATACCTTTAACACTTCTGATACCCGAGGCAACAGCCCGAGCTACGGCATGAACTACCAGAAGCTCGGCAAAGAGCTGATGAGCCGGGACGAGCTGGCTGTTATGAACGGCAGCAAGTGTGTCCTGCAGCTCAGGGGTGTCAGGCCTTTTCTATCAGATAAGTACGATATCACCCAGCACCCCAACTACAAGTACACGTCCGATTTCGACAAGAAATACACCTTTGATATCGAGAAGTATCTGAACCGGCGCATGAAGCTGAAAGCAGACGAAGAATACGATGTCATAGAGGCCTAAAGGCAGCCTCCGGGCTGCCGTACATAGCGGTTCGGATACGATGTCCGGATCGCTTGTTGTCTGATCGGAGGATCAAGCACCCACTGCCTGTAGAGGCGAATGAGACGAGGGGCATGGCGATGAATCGGAAGAATCAGACACAACCCATTCCACCCCTACGGGGGAACTTTTAAGGAGGCCTGTATGGCATTTTTCAACAGCGCAGTCGGCGTACTGCAGACTCTCGTTGTGGCGCTCGGCGCCGGTCTTGGCATCTGGGGTGCCATCAACCTGCTGGAGGGTTACGGCAACGATAACCCCGGCGCGAAGTCCCAGGGCATGAAGCAGCTGATGGCTGGCGGCGGTGTCGCGCTCATCGGCATCACCCTGGTGCCTCTTCTTTCCGGCCTGTTCGGCTGATCAGACCGGAAAGGGATGCGGGGATCTCACCCGCATCTTACATAGTCAGGTGACATCCTTGAGAAGGCTGCAATCCTGACTAAAATTGAAAACAGAATCGGGAGGACTATGTCATGAGGCTTTTAAAACTAATCGGAAAAATACTTTTACTGCCGGTCTTGCTACTCCTCGGTATCCTCCGGCTGCTGGTTAAGATAGGGATGGAGGTTTCTTCCTTTATTCTCGGGGCTCTGATGCTGATCGTTTTCGGCTGCATCATCTTCACCATCATTCAGCACACCTGGAATTCCATGTGGATCCTGATCGTTATGGAGGTTTTTCTTGTAATGATTACTGCAGGGACTGGAGTGATTCAAGGGGTTTTGGATATTGCCAGTGACAGTCTGAGCGGATTCATGAGGTCTTGATTAGTCAAGCAGGAGGCAATCACATGGATGAAATGGAAGTGTTCACCAAACTGGAAGAAATCAATGCAGTTACTCAGTATGGAGAACTGTTTGGAGAAGACAT
>DUUV01000012.1 GCA_012841375.1 Candidatus Fermentithermobacillaceae bacterium | reverse complement strand
CGTAAGTATGATCATAGGTTCGTGGTTTCTTGTCAGGTAGTCAAGAACTGCTTGGATAATGAGGGAACGTCGTCCGGGGACCGGTTCCGCATAGAGCGTCTTGAGGAACTCCGCTGTGACCTTGCATGCACTTGGTACCGTGTAGTCCTTAAACACTTTGACAGTCGAGACAAAGGGCTCCTCGATCCCCCACTCACACTGACGAGCGGACTCAACGAGCTCGTCACAGGACACCCAGGTGTATCTATAGCTTCGTCGAACCAACTCAACTACTGCCTTACTGAAATCTTCGGTATTCAGGTGCTTCATCATAGCGCATCTCTGCAGGACCGCTTGGCTCCATACGCCGCCGATACCGAACAAACGACTCGCATACCATCGAAAGCGCAAGTCATCGGAAAAAAGGACGTACCCTCTTTCCGCCGCAACTAATGCAGTATCAGCGAAAGAGCGCCCCAGAGCTTGGGCCAGTTCGTGCGCTTGACCACGCCTTAGGGCTAGCCTGGGGTTACAGGGTAGTATTTCTGCAGACTCTGCGAGCCATCTTAGAACGGCACCTACCTCTTCGCTAATACGAGATACCTCCTCGGCCGACACCTGGGTGAAAGTGAGCCTACCATCGGTCACACCGATCAAGCCAAAGCCCTCTCTGGCGAATCGATACCCTTCGAGGTTCTGGTGTAGGAGGTCTACCGTGGACTGGGTTACGGCGATACGACCAAAGGCATCTGTGACGGCCTCGGCCAGACCAAGCCAGTGTAAGGTCAGCACTGCCGTTACATCAGCTATCAGTCGCGTGGATCTCGTGAGTGCCTCAGACACAGCCATAGCAGTCTTTCTGTCATGGGGAGCAGAATAGATCCCAAAGTCTGGTGAAGAGGCCAATCCCCTGAATACGTCAATGACATCCCTGTTGAGCATGGTAGCTAGTTGATTGATCGTCAGAACGCCTTTTCGGTATAAGCCGGCGATTTCCTTAGTCTGCTCTCCATCCAACATCACCATCTCAAGGAATTTCGCCATACCTTCAGTAGGTGTATTGTCTGGCTTAGGCTCTCCTACGTGGATTGAGGTGAAGCCTGTCAACCCTGGGAAGAGTGTTTCTAGCTTTCCTGTGCTCTCTCTGAATGCATGTACGTACTTGCTTCTCAGTTCAACTATCTCAAGTGTTTCCGGCACTAGAGAACTCTCTTTGTGAGGCACTCGATCTCCTAACGTCTTGCCAAGTAGTTTGACAGCCAAAGGGTGTGTAGGAGGGATCTCTCCAATCTGGCTGGATAGGTCGGGACGGTTTTCGATGAGCCACCAAGCGCGATTCCCGGCAACGTCCTGCACACACTGCGCTGCCAATCTCTACGCGAGTTGGCTCCAGCCATGGACATTCATCCTTGTTTACTAACATGAAGAGGAAGATATACGTCGCATGTACTTCGCCTTCATCGTAGAACCTGCGTCGTGCCTCGTAGATTACATCCAGGGACTCTCGCCACCTGCTCCTTAGGTTGTAGAGCTTTGACAACTGAATGCTGTCGTTAAGGGAGAGGGTAGATGCCTCAATGGGAATGCTGAGCAACCTGTCAACCTCCTGGTTATTGGAGGCTCTATACTCAATCACCGCAAGACGCACAATCATAGATGCGTCATCTGGATGCTCCGACAGGTACTCCTGACAGACTGTTCTAGCTGCTGGGAGGTCACCAACTTCCTCCAGGATTCCAGCCTCAACCTCGTAGTAGAAGGCCGTTCCGTCTGTTGTGCTCCTTACACCTCGAGTTATCTCTAGGGCCCTGCCCAACTGGTCCGATCTGATGAGATCATGAACCAATCGCCTCGTGAACGGAGAGTCTGAGGTAGGATCAATGATGCGCTCATAGAGGGGTATCGCCAAGTCGGTCTCCTGAAGCAGATACAGCTCATTGGCTACAGACAGAACGTCCAAGAAACTGGAGTCCTCGCCGAGGAGGTTTTGTGCTCTGATTGCGTACTCCATTGCCTGCTCCGGTCGGTTGTCAGACCGGTAGGCCCTCGCCGCTTCTACAAGATTGGTGACGGTTGCACACTTGTTGACCAAGTCATCCGCCGCCTGCACTGCTTCGCGCGTCTTACCCTGATCCGCCAAGGTACGGATCTTGAGGCGGTGGGCTTCTCCGAGGACTTCCTCGTCGTGGCAGTCTCCGAGGATCGCCTCAATCTCCCTGCTTGCACTGTCATAGGCTTGCTGCGACCGATACGAATGCGCGAGCAGT
>DUUV01000015.1 GCA_012841375.1 Candidatus Fermentithermobacillaceae bacterium | reverse complement strand
TGCCGCTAGAGGACTCCGCCATACGGTGCTGCTAGAAGGCGTCTCTAGAAGATGTCGCGGCCCCTGACTCCCGCGGCGGCTTTGTCGGGCAGTGCTCTCAGAACGGCATAGGAGACTAGGGTATTCAGTCCGGCGTGTGCCAGGTTGAACGGGACGATCACCGGCACAATCATGGCCAACACCGTCTGTCTCGAAACGCCCATGTAGATCGGAGTGACGAGCAGGTTGAAAGGAACCATGAGCGCGACTCTGGTGATGATCCCTGCCACCATGGGCAAGTGAAGGTGGCGGGTTTTCCTGGCCAGGACTCCGATCACGACAGCCATTCCACCGGAAGCGATGAAGTGCATCAGGATGCCCCACGGGCCTCCCTCGCCGGTGACCGCGGCAAAGAGGACCGAGTTCACGAGGGCGCACGCGGCTCCGGAGAATGGTCCGAGAAGGACGGCCGCCACAATCGTCGGTACATCGCCGGGAGCGAGCTTAAGGAAGGGAGCAGGCGGGAATGAGAAAGCCAGGGTGAGCTCAAACACAAAGGACATTGCGGCAAGGACGGCGGTTAGGACCAGCGGTAGATACTTACGGTTCACTACGATTCCCCCTCACATTGTCTATAGAGGGGGACCCCCGGGGGGAGCCTTGTTGCTCGACTTGATCTTCTCTCATCCGGACTATACCGTCGGCCCCGGAATTCCACCGGGTCAGTCGCATACGCGAGTCGCGGGCTATACCGCCGGTCAGGACTTGCGGCCTGTACATTCTGCTCGGCCGCTCACCTTGCCCCGAAGATCCTCTCCAATGAATCACTGTAGCATCAAGGGCGGAGGACGGTCAACATTGAGACAGTCGAAAACACGGCGCAGGCTGGGGCTGGACAAGTCCGCTCGACAACTATAGCAGGAGTCCCCTCCAAGGAGCCTTTTCATCCACATCCATCTTTCTCGATAGATGCTCAACGTCGTCCCTCACCAGGGGGTCACGGATGAGGATCTTCCAGGCCTCAAGAACCCTGCTCACGAATTCGTCCCTCAGGGGATGTTCTTCCGGGTTCCGGACCAGAGGACACACAAGGCTCCCGGTGAGCCTGTCCAGTCTGACAGAGAGGTCTCCGTTTGGACCGAGGTACGGCATCAGTGGAAACGTCCTGCACTGAATGGGTCTCTTATCTCTCGGACACGTCCCGTTGCACATGGCGAAGGGGACGAGACCCTTCCAGGACTCGGGGAAGTCGTGGCGCTTGGCCGACTTGTAGCTCCACCTAAGCCAGGGTTCCCGCCCGCTGAACATGACCTCCTCGCCGGGGAGGAGGTACATGCCTACTCCGGGCTCATACTCCTGGCAGCACCTCTGTCCACACAGGTCGCCGCAGTCCGATTCGATAGTCGGGACGTCAAGCAGTGAATAGACCCTCTCGAAGTCCTCTTTTCGGAGAGTCGACTTCACCAGTCGTCTACGGATGTACCCCAGCATGTGACCAGCGCTACACTAGTTGCTTGAGGAGCTCTTCGATATCCCCCGCCACCAGGGCGACCGGCGGCACTTCGGCCAGCGCGTAGCAGCCCGGAGCCATCCTTGTCGAAGCCCTCGCTGCGGCGACCATCACTTGCGCCGTGGCCGAGGGGTTGGTGATCCTCATTTTGAGCTCCAATACCTGATTCTCGGCGGTGCCGGCTGCGCCGAACCGCTGAAGCAGCACGCCGTGTCCCATGGCCTCGACTTCAGGGACGTTGTCCACCCTGGTGACCCTCGTCTCATCCTTGACGAAATAGGGGTCTTTCTTGATGGCCTCGGCAACCTGGTCGAAGTCGGCGCCTTCGTCAAGTTCCACATAGACATCCCGCTTGTGGGTTCCGAATCCGGCAGGGAGTGTCATGGACAGGGCGTTTTTCACGCCTGGAATCGCCTTCACGGCAACTGTATGGCCCATGCTCATTCCAGGGCCGAAGTTGGTGTATGTAAGTCCTCTCGGGGCCATAGCCTGGAACAGCATGCGGATTACCGAATCGGTGCCGGGATCCCACCCGGCGGAAATGACCGCCACGCTCCCGTGTTCCCTGGCGCACTGACCGAGGTCTTTCCTTAGGGCCATGAGAGGGTCGCCGTGGATATCGAAACTGTCTACAGTGTTGATCCCCTTCTTGAGGTAAAGAGGTGCCATCGCTGGAATCTGCCGGGACGGTGCGGTGAGGACAGCCACGTCTACCTTGCCCAGTTCATCCACTGAGGCCACTACGGGGCAGTCCAGCCCGGGGTTCTCGGGATTCCTCCTCACGACTCCCGCCAGTTCCATGTCGGGGGCCTGGCGAATGCACTCAATGGCTTCTTTTCCTACGTTTCCATAGCCGACTACGCAGACTCTTACTTTCTCCATCGCCACGCTAACCTCCACCTTCCGTGCTTCCCGTGCTTTCCCTGCTTTTCATGCTCCTCCAGGACAAGCCATCTCGCGGAATCCCGCAGAATCCGTCGTAACTCCAACAAACCCCACAGAACCACGCTGAACCCTGGAGAGTCCCGCAGGCCAAGCAAGATCCCGCTGACCATCGCAGGTTCGCAGACTCACGCATAATCCGCCCTCCATCACTGGAATTAATTAGACCGCTAGTGTCGTGGGGAGTCAAGCTATCAGGGTGGGTCAACCCCCAATCCCCAACCGCCCAATCGCCAGCCCCGGACTCCCCAGACCCTCCCGGACCCCACAGCCTCTCAGGCCCAGGCCCCCCAGACCCCCCCAGACCGCCAGACCCCCAAACTCTTGGGGGACACTCACCGCAGTGTCCAATCCTGCATTTTACCTATTCTGACGATGTTGAAACATCGTGGATGGTACAATTCTGATACCGGTTCCGGATATCGGTCGGATGCCGGCCGGGAACAGGAGACGACCCTTGGGGAGGAGAGGAAGACGCTAATGGACCTGTCCAGCCCGTATTTCGGACCGCTTTATGCTCTGATCGCGGGGGTTCTCGCTTCGGCGAGTCCGTGTGCCCTGGCGGCCATCCCTCTGGTGATAGGCCACATGGCCGGGACGTCGCCGAACGCCGGAAAGGGCGCCCGTGTCCGTGACCTTCTTTTCTTCCTTATTGGGATGACATCGGCTCTCACATTTGTCGGGGTCATCGCGGCGGTGTTGGGCAGGTCGCTCATCCTTACGGCTCCCTGGATCAGGTGGGTGGCGGGACTGGCCTTTCTAGTAGCGGGGGCCTCTTACTTGGGATTGGTTGGAGGCTCGAAGACCTGCGCAGTACCACTTGCAATTGGTCCGGACGACTCCGAGAGAGATGAAAGCAGGCGCGCCCATCCCCACGGTCCTGACGCCCGGCAGGACGCCGGAGAACATGGAGACGTTGTGAATCCGGGTATGGATCCACCTGGCGAAACTACGAGTCCTTCGTGGGCAGTGCGGCGGGCCCTATCCGGCCTGACAATGGGTGCTCTGTACGGTTTGTCGGCATCGCCGTGCGCCACACCGGCACTAATCTCGATACTTGCCTTGGTGGCCGTAAGTGGGTCAGTGAGCCGCGGAGTGATCTTGCTGTTTGCCTACTCGATTGGCCAGTCGGTGCTGGTTGCTGCTTCCGGACTCGCGACGTCTCGGTTTCAGTCGGTACTGGCGAGCAGCCGGGGACTGAGAGCGGTCGATGCTCTCAGGAAACTGGGCGGAACGGTGATAGTCGGCTTTGGGCTGTATCTAATTCTAAGGCCGTATCTCTAGAGACTACGGGAGCGACGGTCGAGAATTGAGCCCTGTCTCAAGACGGCGAGAGCCACCCGGCTCACAGGGGATTCAGGGCGTAGGAGGGTACATGATGGCGAACTGGAGTGAACCGACCAAACCCTCTGGAGGCAGGCGTTTTCAGGCCATGGGCCTTGCGATGATACTTGCCTTCGTGGGGTTTTGGTATCTCTGGGAAGCGAGGCTTTCACGCACCGAGAACCCAGGATCACAGGTTGTGGACGTCTCACCCGATGCCTTGTCCGAGATGCTCGAACAGGGCAAGCCGATAGTCCTGGAGTTCTACACCAACGGCTGCCCATGGTGCGACGCTATTGAACCTGAACTGGAGCGCCTCAGCCAAAACTACGGGAAACAGATCATCGTTGCCAAGATGAACGCCGAGAAGTACTACGTTGAGGCGGGAAAGTACCGGATATCCGGCGTGCCTGCTCTGGTCCTTATTGACGCTGACGGTTCCGCCCTCGCCATTGCGTCGGGCTACAGAGAGTTTGATGAAATCGTGGAGATCCTCAAGAACTACGAGTTCATCAAGTGACCGCACATGACTGAAACGAGTCAGAGCCTCTGGACGAACGCTTTCGGGTTCGACAGAAACGCTCGCATGAACTTCACATGCTCTAGGTCGTCGTAGTCAACCGGGCCCGGCGGAGACGCGTCAAGGGATAGGATGGTGGCGCCGGGGCAGGCCATCACGACCGGTGAGTGCGTTGCGATCAGGAATTGTGAGCCCTGGCCGATAGCGTCCTTCACCAAGGCCACGAATGCCAGTTGCGTGAGGGGCGACATCGGGGATTCGGGCTCGTCCAGGATGTAGAGTCCTTTCGGCACCAGCCTGGTCTTCAGGAGCTTCAGTATGCTTTCGCCGTGGGACTGGGCGTCCAGCCCATCGCCGTAGTCGGACTCGATGGCGGATAGCGAGCCGGCGTACGGACTCCTGGCCTGCATGAGCGCGAATCTAGACCGTCCTTTGTACTCCTCTTCGAGCTCCGACAGCCTCTCCTCCATGTCACGTCTGGTGTGTTCCACGCCCTGCGCGAACCCGAAGAAGTCCTCGGTCCGCATGAAAAATCCCCTCTTGGTCTTGACGGTCCACGTCATCCTCAGGTGTGAAGCCAGGTTGCGGGCATGTTCGAGGGACGGATCAGACTCGACACTGTAGCTCCCGACCGTGATCGAGCCGGCCGCCGCGGCGATGGCCTCCAGTACTGTGGATTTTCCGGAGCCGTTCTCGCCCACGAAGATGGTGACGGGCGAGGTGAACTCCAAGTCGTCCAGTAGGGAAAGACCCGGTACGCAGAACGGAAAGCGGTCTCTCTCCCGCAGGTCTTCGGGAGGAGAGTACCTGACACTACGCAGGATGGGAGGCCTCGTCACCGTATCCTCCGCAGGATCTGCTGCCGCGTCTCAGTGTTGAATTCGCGCACTCCGACCGCCTCCGTATCTCTAACCCATACTGAGCAAGGGGAGACGGCGCTCGTTCGGGTTCGCAGCGGAACCGCCACATGGCCGGGACCCCGGTGGGCAAAGGAGATCGCCCGCTCGTGTCCAAGTATACTATGATGGGCACAGGCACTGATACCATCCACGACCGCAGGTGGCCGGTTCCAGGGTACCATGAATCCGCCGTTACTGCTTGGGTGGTAGGCAGAGCTTGCGAATGCAGCTTCTACGACCGGGGGGCGCATGAAATTGAAGAAGAGAGTCGAAGTCCCGTTCACCAAGATTCAAGGTCTAGGAAACGAGTACCTATTCATAGACAGGTTCGCCTACAACGTCGAACATGACTGGTCGCGGCTCTCTCGAGTAGTGGCAGAGAGGCATTTCGGGGCGGGATCCGACGGAATCATCCTGGTCGAGCCTTCCAATGCCCCGGGTTGTCATTTCCGCATGCGCATCTTCAACGCAGACGGCTCCGAAGGTGACATGTGCGGGAACGGGATGCGGTCATTCGCCAGATACGTCTACGATCACGGTCTCACCCGGAAGACCGAGTTCGCCGTGGAAACCAGAGCAGGTATCATCCGCCCGCGCCTTATCCTCAAAGACGGCGAAGTCGAAGCCATATCGGTGGATATGGGCGTACCTCGTTTGGAGCGAGACGAGATTCCCCTCTCAAGGTTGGATGGACCGGTGCCGGCCATCAACGAGCCCGTAGAAGTTGAGGGCCAGGTGTTCTACGGCACGGGCGTCTGCACGGGCAATCCTCACTTTGTCATCTTTGTTGATGATGTCTGGGAGGTTGAACTAGAGAAGGTGGGCCCCAAACTGGAGAGGCACCCGCTCTTTCCCGCCAGGGCCAACATCGAGTTTGCCACGGTGAAATCCCGGAGCGAGATCGACATGAGGGTGTGGGAGAGAGGGTCAGGGATCACTCTGGCCTGCGGGACGGGTGCCTGCGCTGTGCTGGTTGCCGCCGTCCTTAACGGGAAGGCCGACAAGGATGTCCCGACCACCATCAACTTGCCCGGAGGTCCGCTGACCATCGAGTGGAAGACGGACGGTCATGTGTGGATGACCGGACCTGCCAAAGAGGTATACCGCGGCGTATTCTACTATGAGGAACGAACGAGACAGAGAAATGATTGAGACAGAGAATGGAAGATAGCCGATGTCGCAGATAGTCGCAGACTTGCTGTTGCTCTTGGTAACTCTGGCGTGGGGTACCACTTTCGTAGTAGTGAAGAACACCATCGAGACGATGGGACCTTTGACCTATCTAGCGGTGAGGTTTCTAATCGCAGGTTTGATCCTTCTAATATGGCATATTGCGAGGGCAGGAAGACCGTCGGCAAGGAACGCAGGGGCAGAAGGCGCTTCATCCGTATCACGTCGGGAAGATACTCGGGCCAGAGGACTTCCACCAGGTCACGCATGGTATGAAGCTTCTCGGGGGTTCTACATAGGAAGCTTGCTGACGGGATTGGCTCTGTTCTTCTCCTACGCCACTCAGACCCTAGGCCTTGTGACCGTCGCTGCCGGCAAGGCAGCCTTCATAACCGGCCTGTATATCGTGATTGTTCCTATCGCATCCAGGGCTATTGCTCGTGAGGCGCCCGACAGGGCAACAGTTGTAGGGGTAATCCTGGCTGCAGTTGGATTGGGTCTCATGTCTCTCAATCTTCCCTTCCAGGTTGCCCGCGGCGACTTCCTCACTTTCCTGTGCGCGGTTGGGTTTTCGGCCCACATCCTGCTGGTCAGTCGGTACTCCGGCCGTGGCGATACCGTCCTGTACACCGGAGTACAGCTGTTGGTAGTCGCCTTGGGTTCGTCCGTGGCAGCCCTCGCAATCGAAAGGCCGTTGGTAATCCCTAGCGGTGCATGGCCCGCCATCTTGTTCACTTCCATCGTGACAACCGCCTTTGCGTTTCTCGTGCAGTCCACGGTTCAACAGTACACCTCCGCCACGCACACGGCTTTGATTTTCGCGGCCGAACCCGTCTTCGGCGCGCTTTTCGCATGGCTTCTCGCCGGCGAAGTCCTCTTGCCCAGAGAAATGGCCGGAGCAGGCCTGATTCTGGCCGGCATGCTCGTTGCCGAGGCGAGAAACTTGCGCGGTTTGCGTTCAACCGTCGGTTGCGGTCCATGACCGAATAATGTATGAAGCAAAGATACGACTTCACCTTCTGCACCACACAAACCTTATCTACGTAACACCCTCCACATGGCTCGTGCGGAGATCACTCTTCCGGCTACTGATGCCGCCACACGACTGATGCTCTGGACTCGCCTGATGTTCTGCAATCAGAGCCTGTCTATGAAGTCCATGGCCATCTTGATGCCCTGCCGGTAGTCCTCCAGACGGATGTTCTCATTCGGCCCGTGGTTACCGGAACCCCAGTATCCGACACCGAAGGCGACCATGGGCAAGTTCAAGTACTCCTTGAAAGGATGCATGGGTCCCGAGCCGCCCTGGGTAGGCGCTATTGAGGGCGGTTTCCCGTACACCGCCAGGGCCGCTTCCTCCGCGGCCTTCACGACGGGGTGGTCGGCCGAGGTCTTCACGGGATAGTCCATGGTTATGACACGGGTCTTAATGTCATCAAAGCCGTTGTCGTCCAGGTGCTTGCGGAGCCTCCTATATATGTCTTCAGGGTCTTGTTCTGGCACGAGACGGAAGTCCATCTTCACCAGGGCCTTAGCCGGCAACACGGTCTTCTGTCCTTCGCCAAGGTAACCGCTTCTGAACCCACAGATGTTGGCTGTCGGGCCGAAGAGAGACCTCACCCGGAGGTCAAGCGGAGAGAGGTCTGCAAGAGGAGAGTGTATCCCGTACTGACGCCTAGGTGTTGAGGCCGTATGTCCGGTCGTTCGGCCCTCTCGACCCTCGACCGCAGCCCGAATGAGCTCCATTTCACGTTCGGTGGGAGAGAGGACTGCATCGTAGAACCCGGGTATCAGGATTTCCTCTTTCTCATTCTTGATGGTTGACAGCGCCCACACCAGTCTCCATGCGGGATTGGGCACGGTGGCTGCGCTTCCCGAGTGCATGTCCCTGGAGGGTCCTTGGGCCTCCAGTTCGATGTAGAGGATGCCCTTTACTCCCAGGTACATCCCGGGGCGTCCGTCCGGGGACATGTAGCCCGATTCCCAGACGCCGTAGTCGGCCCTCAGGAGGTCCTTGTTGTCGCGGATGAACTCGGCCAGATGAGTACTGCCGATCTCCTCTTCGCCCTCGATGAGAAACTTGACGTTTACGGGAAGCTCGCCGCGGAGTCGCAGAAGTGTGCCTACGGCCTGGATTCTCGCACAGGCATTCCCCTTGTTGTCGGAGACACCCCTCCCGTACATCTTGCCGTCACGGATTTCCCCGGCAAAGGGGTCCGACTCCCATTCATCCAGGGGATCCGGCGGTTGGACATCGTAATGGTCGTAGAACAGCACTGTCTTGCCCCTGTCTTTGCCTTCTATCTCGCCAAACACCACCGGGTGGCCGGCAGTCGGGATGATGCGCGCCCGTATCCCGTAGCTCTCAAGGAGCGCTCTGAAGTACTCGGCGCACTCGTCCATTCCGATGTTCTGAGCCGCTATGCTCGGTTTTCTGACTGCCTCCCTGAGTTGGGACACGAAGTCCTCGAAGTGGTCATCTATGTACTGCCATTCGGCCTTCTGGGTTGTCATGGTCGTGGTCGACACCTCCTGACAATGAGAGTGGTCTTAGTCTTCTACAGGTGCTCATGTCCAGTCCTTCCCAATGGGATCAACGGATTCTCTTGCCCAGTCCGAGTTCAGTGTCGGGTACCGGGTGTCGCGTGCCGAATGAGTCCTGGTTCTGCAGATGTTACACGCCGGGGGACTAGGGGCGAATGCCTGGTGGGCCGGGTGTCATGAGTCTGATCCGGACGTGGATCTCAAGTCCCGGGTGCCAAGCGTCGGGTTGCCCCCTCCGTGCTCCTCCGATACATTGGTAAAGACAAACCATCGACCAGCAGGAGAGTGAGAAATGTGGGACTGGAGTCTGTGGAGTTGATTGCCCTGGGAGGCACAGCCGTACGAATCGCCCTTGTGGTTTTCGGAGCGGGTATGGCCGTGAGGCTGGGGGACTCACTCATAGGCCGTCTGCTCGCCCGTAGCGCGAAAATCGGAGGATCACACTTCGATGAGTCAAGGGCGAAGACTCTTGGCAGTCTACTCAAGAGCGCCCTCCGCTACGTGGCCGGCACAGTAGCTGCTTTGACCGTGCTGCAGCTCTTGGGTATTGACATTAAGGCCTTGCTTGGCGGCGTTGCCATAGTCGGCCTCGCCGTAGGTTTCGGAGCCCAAAGCCTCGTCAAAGACGTGATCACCGGTTTCTTTATCATATACGAGAGGCAGTATGATGTCGGTGATTTCATCACCGTAGCCGGACTGTCCGGCGTGGTGCAGGAGGTGGGCCTGAGAACCACCAAGCTCCGGGCCTTTTCCGGCGACATACATGTAATCCCCAACGGATTAGTTGACAAGACCACAAATTCCAGCGCCGCCGAGGCAAGGGCACTTGTGCAGATTCCTTTGGCCCATGATGAGGATATCCGTCGCGCCATGGCCATAATGCAAGAGGTCTGCGATGAAGTCCGCAAGGAGTTCCCCGTGATCGTGGACGGCCCAAGGCCTCTGGGGATTGGTAATATGGATGCCTTTGGTGTCACCGTCAACGTTTGGGCCCGGACGAAACCAATGCAGCAATGGGCCATTGAGCGGGAACTCAGACTGAGGATCAAAGAGGCCCTGGATAGGGAAGGGATCAAGAGGCCTTATCCACCTCTGAAGATCCGGACCGAGAGCTGATGGTTGCGGACCCTTTTCGCGTATTGCTGGGTGATCTCCTCGAGGGCATAGTTGTGGACCGCCCCAACCGCTTTGTCGCGATTGTCATGCTAGATGGCAAGGAAGTCCGTTGTCACGTAGCGGACTCAGGGAGGCTTAAGGAACTCATCTACCCCGGAAACAGGGTGATGGTGCGTTCCGTGGGGGACGGGCGGGAGAAGACTGGGCAAGGATTGCCCTCCCGCAAGACCTCTTTTGACCTGGTGCTGGCGTCTGCGGGTGGCCCGCTCACGGGTTACGGGTCCGGGGGCCCGGAGCACGACCGTACGACGTGGGTTTCTGTTGACACCCGGTACCCTACGCGCCTTTTTGGCCAGGCATTGCGGGCACGAGGAGTACCCGAGTTTGCCGAGTATGGTGTGGTGCGGCCCGAGTATTCTCTCTACACCCACGAACGTAATGGCGTAAGAAGAAAGACCCGTGTACCTGAAGAATCAGAACACGCCGGCGAGAGACTCCTGACAACTGGGATCCCGGACAAGGGCTTGGGGGAGAAAACTAAAGTTAGGAAGCAGCCCAGAAGTCGCTTCGACTTCTACTTGGAGGGTTCAGGCGTCGCTCCGGCCCTCGTAGAAGTCAAGTCGGTTACCTTGTGTGTGAACGGCAAGGGGCTTTTTCCCGACGCTCCCACGGAGAGGGGTGCCAGGCACCTCAGGGAGCTTGCCGAAGCAGTCTCCATTGGGTACCGGGCATACGCAGTATTTATCGCCCAACGCGAGGATATTCTTACGGTCTCGCCCAACCGGAATACCGACCCCAAGTTCGCCGAGGCGCTTGCGGAAGCGGCCAGGAGGGGAGTCCGTCTCCTGGCATACCGGTGCAGCGTATCTCCGAGGGAAATCGTCTTCGACCCGGCACTCTTGCCGGTTGTCGTCTGAATCTCGATAGCCACTACCGCCCATGGAACCTCATGGAAGTGCCACCGGGCGCGACTTGATGGTGCGCCATGCCCACATCGGTTCGGGTCGCCTCATACGGTCGCCCTCCGCCAGAAAAAGACGCCCAAAGCGATGCACGCAGTGAGAGCTGCAATGCTCAGCCCCAACACTGTTCCGGAGTTGGACGGCTGCTTCTGGTATACCACCGTGATCTTGGCGTTCGGGAGGTACTTGGCGGCTGCCGCTTTGAGGATTTTTCGCGTTTCTTCTGGGTAGGCCTCTGCCCGGTCCCAGATTGAGGTCTCCATGAGGCCGTTGTACAAGAGAGTGGACACTGTCTGTGACGCCCCGGCATAGGGAATAGAGGATAGATCTACCGAAACGCGCGGTGTGCCGGGTATCACGTAGTAGGACAGCTCTTCCATGCTGGGTCCGTCTGAAGCCAGAGACGCCAGGATCGACGAGAGCGCCTCCTGGTAACGCTGAACCTCAGAACTCATGTCCGAACCCCGGGCGTCCGTGTAGCCGTAGGTTGCCACAAGAGCGCTCTGGGCTACAAAGATCGTGTGCAAATCCCTGAGAAACCTGATGGATCCCGTTTGGGGGACTGCATACAGGCGCCTCGTCAGGATGTTTAGGAGGGCCAGGACGGTGGGCCTGTCTTCAGGAAGAATCCGCGAGATACCGACTGCCAGACCGGCATATTGCTTCTTTGCTCCGACTTCAAGCGTTGCCTGGGAAGGGGGATCGAGGTAGACGTCTGAGTGGTCGGCAGGTCCTCTCCCCGGGTCAATACCTACCAGGCATCTCGCAATGTGGTTAAGGAGTTCGCTTTCGTCCACGTCAGCCGCGATGATCAGCGTAAGCCTGGCCGGTGTGTATTCCCTCTCTATAAAGCCCCGGATCTTTTCGGCGGTAACTTCCGGTAGTGGGGTTTCGAACAGGGTCTCGTAGTACCTTGTCCCGTGGAATGCCGAGGCCTTCATCTTGTTGGCGAGGGCCGTAATATCGCTTCCGGTCATGGCATCTACTTCACGGCGAGCGCGCTTTATCTCGGTCTTGAAGGCCTCGTCGGACTCCAGAGTGCTTCTGAACATGGAACCTAAGAGGGCCGTGAGGACCCGGAGGGTATCGCTGTGGGCGGCCGAAACGGCCCACTCAGTGGTGTCAAGGCTTACATGTCCATTGAGCGGCAAAGGACTTCCTAACTGGTAGTCCTTTGCCGATATCGACCACACGGACTCGCCGGATGGACCGGGATACATACACACCATGTGCTCGGCCATGTGAGCGCAGTGGGCCTCATCCGGCTCTTGGTTTCCAATGCCGGCCATCATGATCGCTCCGATTTGGGCAAGTTGTGCTCTTTCCTCGCTTGGTGGCTTTCGGAAGTAGACCTTGACGCCGTTTATCTCGAACAAAGAGTAGCCGGGCAATAAAGAGTGGGCGGCAACTTCTTGCGGAATCGCGCCTAGGGATAATGACAGGACTGTGGCTGCCATTAAGAAGAGCCGTATCGCCCTGGGGCGTAGAAGGCGGCTTCTCACTTCGATCCCCCCGTTCCCGGGCTGGAGCTCACTGCCGTTGGGGAGCTTCTTGTCATGTTCCCGGCCATATTCGTGGCGATGACAAAGGCGACGGCATTCACTGCCAGCGCAATTCCCGTGAACACCCAGACAACGACAGGAGACGACTGGGTCAGCGCACCCACATACAGAAAACCGGAAATCACGCAGAGGACTATGTTTGCCAAGAATGCGGCAACGCCTGCTCCCAAGTCGAGCCTCGGGATCCCTGTGGCCGACGATACCTCCGGTCTGTAAGCAGCAGCGGCCACTGTGGTCGCAGATGTGGAAAAGGACAGGGCAGTCCACAGGGTGCCGAGGACAGGCAAGCCGCTCACGCTAAACCGTCCAAATGTCTTCAGAACTCCCACAAGAAAAGCGATGCAGCCGGTTTGGATGATCCCGTAGAAGAAGGCCTTTCCCCTCATTACCCTCGCCGGATCGCACGGTAACTGCCGGAGTATCCGGACCGTTTGAGACATGTTCTTCAAAGACCAAGAGTTAGACCCGCTGAGCGCCAGGAAAAAGAAGGGGATCAGGGCAAACAGTCCGTTCTCGGTAGGCTCCCTGTTCCCTCCGGGGAAGAGCCGCCATGCCACGATCATGATTAGGAGGTACAAGAGCTGAGATTGGCTCTGAAGGTCCCTGAACAAGAGCTTCGATTCGACCGAGAGGGCTTTGAGCTCTACTGCCAGGCGAGAGGGTCGAACCAGATCTCTTGCCGTTCCAATCGCACTGCTCACCGGTTGGACGCAATCCGTAGCCGGACCTCCGGTGTGCCCCGGAGTAGGACGCAAGGCGGAGTCCGATGTGTCACCCAACGCGGGACGCGACAAACGGCCTGGCGCACTGTCCAGCACGGGATCGTCAAACACAGGATGGGTCTTTCGTCCCCTGCGCCCCTCTCGAGATGTGGCCCACCCGCTGAGGTAAGCCTTCTCGGTCGCCGCTACAACGAGTCTAAAGACACCAAAGGTCGCTCCCGCAAACAGCACACCCGACGCAAGCAGCGGGAGCCATCTTTCGTACAGACCTTCAACGACGGCCCTGGCCAAGAGAGTGGATGGCGACCACGAGGGTCCCAGTTTACCAAAGAAAAGCGAGACTCGGGAGGGGTTTCTGGCCTGACCCCACATCTCGGATGAGCCTGCGACACGCAAGAAGAAATACGTAAGGCCACCGACCAGCGTTCCCAAGGCGGCGCTGATCTCTTTGGTTCCGTACGCAGGGAGTATCCTGCACACCGCAAGAGTTGCCAAGACGGCCAGCACTGTCGGCAGCATGGCGAAAGGCAGCCCTGCCGCGGCCGCAAGGATGTAATACCATGCAGGTGCGTACCACGCTTTTCCTAAGGCGACCAACAAGGGGATTCCCGCAGCCAGGTAGGTCAGAACCCCCGAGCCGGCCACCTCCAGCATTTTGGCCAGTATCACGGACCTGGGGCGTGAAGGAGAGGCCAAGAGGAGAGGGAGATCCCTCGATAGGTACAAGTGGTAGAAAGCCGAACTGAAAGAAGTGCTTATCTGCATGAAAAGGATCACGTTTAGGAAACCCGTGAGGAACGGCAGAAGGTCTTGCGGCACCATCGAAGGGATACCCACCATGCTTCCCAAAGAGAAGGAGAACAGCGGCACAATGACCGCTGCTATAGCAATGAAGAGCCACGATGTCGGGCTTGTTAGGCGAACCCTTACCTTCAGACTGATCCACAGCATGCGCAGGGAGGCTCTCATGTGCCGACGTTCCTTTCCTGTCCGGTGGGCCTTAGATCGCCGTTTCCCGCCTGTTTTGCAGGTTCTTTCTCCTCGGCCTCCAGAGAAGCTATTATGTCCTTGTGCTCCTCGCCGGCCGCCAGTCCCACGAATATGTCTTCGAGAGTCGTCCCGCCCACAGACATCTCCGGGGCCTTTGCGCTTAGTTCGGCCATGGTTCCTTCCGCGATCAGGAACCCGTCTACTAGAATGCCTATCCTGTCGCAGAGGCGTTCCGCCACCTCCAGGATATGGGTCGATAGGAGGATCGCCGCTCCGGACCTAGCCATCTTCCTGAGCATGCCTTTCAGCACACGCACTGCGATGGGGTCCAACCCGGTGATGGGTTCATCCATGATGAGAACCCGCGGGTTGTGGAGTAGAGCAGCCGAGATGGCGACTTTCTGCTTCATCCCTCTGGAGTAGGACTCGATGCGGTCGCCGGCCCTGTTCTCAAGGTCGAGCATGCGTAGCGTGTCGTTCATCGCGGCTCGCCTTGAGGATTTCGGCAGCGAGTACAGCTCGCCTACGAAGTCCAGGAATTCCAAAGCCGTGAGTTTCTCATAGAGGACAGGTTCATCAGGGACGTAGCCCAGAGAGGCCTTTGCCTTCTCAGGCTCCCGCCTCATGTCATGTCCGGAGACCGACACGTTCCCGGACGTGGGCTCCAGAATACCGGTGAGCATCCGGATTGTTGTCGACTTGCCCGAACCATTGGGCCCCAGAAGTCCGTAGACTTCCCCCGGCCTTATTGCCAAGTTCAGATCTCTAACAACGGGGTGTCTGTCATACTCTTTGTAGAGGGACTGGGCAACGAGAAGACTCTCAGCATGAGTGGGAAGCAAGGGACCATCTCCTCTCCGAGTCAATTTCCTTCGAGAACACTCAGAACTCGGGCGATGTCCGTTCCTTCGAATACAAGACCTTTCCTTCCAGAAGGGCTTTTCTCACGAAAGCACTCGTTTTCTTCAATCTAGATAGCTCCACAGGAGTGTAAGCCAGGAAATCCACCGCCACTCTCGGTTGGACTAATGCGTAAAGCTCATGGGTCTATCAAGGAATCTCTTGTCTGTATTCATTACGACAATTAGGTCGATAAAGAGTATATCCCTTGTCGCCTCCATCAGGGTCCGGGGAGAGATCCCTTTGTCCAACAAATCAAGCGCCCTTCCCGGTACTAATATATACCAAGGAAGGGCGACTCAGGTAACACCTGGAGGTTTCTGGTAACCTAGTAGCCCAGCTTCTCGCCTACGACCACTACCACGAACTTCTCCTTTCCACCGGGTTTGGCTTCGAGGACGGTGGTTATAGCGTAGGCCCTTGCCCTTGCGATTTCATCGTCGGCTTCGTCCATTTCCCGGCCAAGACGTTTGTAGTTTACGGGCGCGGCGTAATCGCGGACACGGGCTAGTCCTTCCTCGACGTCCGCGACGATCTTGTTGTACCCGCACGCGACGATGCTTGTCTTCGGCCCGAAGATCATGGCCGCGACCCGGTTTCCGGTGCCGTCGATGTTGATGAGAGTGCCCTTCATGGTAAGGGCATTGGTGCTCGATAGGAAAACGTCAGCCGTGATCTGGCCGTCACGCGCTCTTGTCCTTTCCTCGGGGCTCAAAGACGAATCCCAATGGTCAAATACCTTGTTGCCGCGGGCCTTCAGCGCCTCATGAATCCCCAACGCCCGGACGGTGACCGACCCTCCGATACCCACCGATGCCCCTTGTGGAATGGCCTCAAGCACTGCCTTCAGGGCGTCCTCTCTGTTCGCCGCGTAGATTCCTGTGAAGCCCACCCTGTTCAAGGCTTCGACACACGCCCTCGCCCTCTTGGTGTGGAACCATGTTTCTGGGTCAAGGGGCTTCTCTTCCGTCATGATGCTTACCTCCCTTGCCTAGCCAGTCGCCCAGGTTGAAGAGACCTACAGAGAGCCTGCTCTCCCGCCTGACGGTGAGCTTCAACCAAACGACCGGATACTTGACTTAAAGAAACCCAGCCAGTGATGCTACTTGATCTATATCACTTACTTACTTTAGGTCCAGGTACTCCGCGATGTTGGCCTTGTCGACCTTAACCGGCCGGATCTTCTTGTTGAGCGCCGTCAGAAGGCTTGTGACGCCCGGGCCGTGTCCCGATACAAAGGAGTTGGAGTGGACCACGATGCCGATGATGACCGCGTCCTTGCGATAGCTGCGTCCGTAGAAGGACGAGGAATCGGCGATGGCCACAATGTCCCCGAACCGTATCTTGTCCAGCCCGAGTTCCTGAAGCCGACCCCATTCCATTGAGGTGATGTCGTAGTCTCCTCGCTCCGCCGAGTTGGCTCCCAGGCCGCTACCCATGAACTCAGGGGGGACGATGTGGGCAACGGGCACTTCCAGCACGCCGTCCTTCTCGATGATGCCCATCTTGTGGAGGAGCGCCGGGTCAAGGTTCATGACCTTCACTTCGGGATAGTCGGTGAGCGAAAGCCCCTGGCCGTAGCCGCGCACCTGTATCTTGTCTCCAATCTGGAGTTTCTCAAGGGTCTCCTGATCGAAGTGGATAAGGACATGCTCGATGCCGCCGTGTTTCCCGGTGACGGTGCCCTTGGCGCCCTTGGCTTCTCCCGATATGACGTAAGCCGTGTTGCCCACGCACGAGAGCGTGTTGTAGCCGGAATTAGCGCGCTCGTCAGGGTTCTTGCTGCTTACGCCGGGTTCAACGTGGTCGCCGGCCCACCCGAACGCGGGGTCGCCGACCTTCACGTTGTAGGCGATGCCGCCGGTCCCGGGAGTGACGCGGACTACGCCGTCAAAGCAAATCCGTGGCTGGCATGCGGGGGCCGATATCTGCCCCTGGACGGAGAGCATGACCAGTTTATCTTCGTTAGTTTTTAGCACAGTCTGTGACCTCCTTGAGATTTGTCTGTCAGGGGCCCGGCGCCCTGGCCGGACCCCTGTCTTGTCCTTTGGACGAGCCCTATCGCTTAGTTCAGCGCCGGCTCGTAATCCCCCGCATTCTTGGGGATATACTTGTCAAACCACCTGAGGATCTGGTTAAGCCTGGCCACCCTCAAGACCGGCTTCCCACTCCTGGAGAGCTCGTGGTTCGATCCCGGGAACCTCGCCATCTCGACTTCCCTCTTGAGCTTCTTAAGAGCGACGTAGAACTGCTCGCCCTGCTCAATCGGGCACCGCATGTCCTGCTCCGAGTGGATTATGAGGAGAGGCGTCTTCACGTTCTCGACGTAGGCGATAGGCGAGAACTTCCATGCTTTCTCGAAATCCTTGAAGGCGTCAATCAGGAGTTCGCGGTCGAGGAAGGTGTAGCCGATGTCCGAGACTCCGTGGAACGAAGTCCAGTTTGATATGCTGCGCTGCGTGACCGCTGCCGCGTATCTGTCCGTATGTCCGACTATCCAGTTGGTCATGAACCCGCCGTAGCTTCCACCGGTCACGCCGATCCTCTTCTCGTCAATCCATCCCGTGTGCTTCAAGGCGGCATCGGTCCAGGTGAGGATGTCATCGTAGTCCATCTCGCCGTAGTGCCCGTTGACTGCCTTTACGAAATCCTGCCCGAACCCTTCGCTGCCCCTGGGGTTCGTGTAGATGACGGCATAGCCGCGGTTACAGAGGAGCTGGAACTCGAAAAAGAACCCGAAGCCGTACATGGAGTGGGGTCCGCCGTGGATCTCCAAGACCGCCGGGTACTTGACTCCCTCTTTGAAGCCCACCGGCTTCATTATCCAGCCGTACTCTGGAAGGCCGTCGCTTGCCTTGTACGGCACTGTCTCGGGAGATACAATGTAGACCTGTTCGAGGAGTTCCTTGTTAGCAGTTGTAAGGACTTTCTCCTCTTTAGTCTCCAGAACGGCGCTGAACACCTCACCCGGCGCTGTGGGCGTGCTCACGGCCATCGCTAGGGTTTTCCCAGAGTCATCCATGGTGAACGCGTAGATCTCACGGTCGCCTCCGAACACCGGTTCCGGCATGCCGCCCTGAACAGACACGGAGTACAGCGACGACCGTCCGTGGCTGGAAGAGAGGAAGAATATTGTCTTTCCGTCGGGGCTTAGAGTCGGCCCATTGTTTCCTCCGCCCAGTTTGCTGTCTCCCGCGCACCGGCCTCCGAGGGACTGGTCGAAATCGGGCGTCAGAGAGACGGGCTCACCGCCCTCAACCGGGATTTTCCACAGCCTGCTGAAGGTCGGCCCGCCGTGCTCCATTTTGTGCCCGCCGTAGATGATGAACTTCCCGTCGGGCGTCCACCTCGGACTGCCCGAGGGTCCCTCGCTCTTGGTGATCTTGCGGGGCTCGCCTCCTTCGGCTCCCACAACCCAGATGTCTGAGAACCAGGGTTCGTAGTCTGGATCGGGCATCCTGTTGGACGTGAAGGCGATGTATTTGCCGCAGGGCGACCACACGGGGTTCCCGCTGTCATACTTGCCGGGGGTGACGTGGACCGCCGGTCCCTTGCCTTCGGAGTCAATGGTGAAAATGTGATTCCTCCGGTTGGCGTTTATGAGGCCCATGGCCCCGTCTGCCTTGACGCGAAGCCTTGTTACCAGGGTGGGCTCCTCTTTCCGCTTCTTCTCCCTGGCTTCCTTCGCCTTGGCGTCCAGAGGTTTCTCGTAGTCTTCCGGCTTGTCTTCCAGATCGATGGACGCGCTGAAGGCTATCTTCGTGCCGTCAGGCGACCACACAGGGTTGCCTGCGCCGTAGCGCATCTTGGTGACCTGCATGGCTTCTCCGCCCCCGACGGGCATGACGTAGATCTGCCGCTCGCTGCCCCTGTCGGAGACAAAGGCCAACTTGGTGCCGTCCGGCGACCACCTGGGACTGGTGTCGGACTTCGGGCCAGACGTAAACTGCCTGGCCTCGCCGCCGCCGGCAGGCACTACGTAGATATTGGACCGGTACTCCTTGGACTTCTCGTCGATGTGCGACCTCACGAAAGCGATTTTCTTGCCGTCAGGTGAGATCTGCGGATCGGAGACGAAAACCAGCTTATACAGGTCTTCGGGAGCAAGTCTCCGCTTTTCTGCCATCGGCCCAAACCTCCTTGTGTGAAGGGAAAACGATTTCCTAAGATTCTTCATCATCCATGCCACCGGTACCTTCTGGACACGAAAGAAAAGGGGATGAAGAATGAACTACCGAAATACCTATAAGGCTCTACAGGCAATCCAAACTTCGAGCAATCAAACCAGAGCGGAGGTCGGCACCTTGACAGAACTTACGGCGCAAGACGGATTCAAATGGGTCGAAAGCCACATCGCTGAACTAACCGCGATAAGCGACGACATTTGGAGTTACGCCGAACTGGGGCTACATGAAGAGAAGTCGGCCCGGGTCCAAGTGGATTACCTACGGAAAAACGGCTTCCAAGTCACCACGGGAGTGGGCGGGATGCCCACGGCCTTTGTGGCGACATGGGGTAGGGGAAAGCCCGTCATAGGATTTCTCGGCGAGTATGATGCTCTCCCGGGAGTCTCTCAGAAAGTATCCCCTGTCAAAGAAGAAGTCACTCCGGGAGGGGCGGGCCACGGCTGCGGGCACAATCTCCTGGGAGTCGCCGCCATGGGGGCCGCCATAGCCTTGAAAGAGGAACTTTCCAAACGTGGCCTCCCGGGAACGGTCAAGTACTTTGGATGTCCCGCCGAAGAAAACTTCAGCGGAAAGGCGTTCATGGCCCGGGACGGCCTGTTCGACGACTTGGATGCATGTCTTACCTGGCACCCCGGACCCATGAACATCGTCCGGGGAGGAAGTTCCCTGGCCGTGAACTCAATGAACGTTACCTTTCACGGCGTCACTTCCCACGCGGCGGGAGCGCCTCACCTTGGCCGGAGCGCCCTGGACGCCGTTGAGCTCATGAATGTGGGTGTGAACTACTTGCGGGAGCACGTCATCGAAAAGGCAAGGATCCACTACGTAACCACCAACGGAGGCCTCCAGCCCAACGTGGTGCCCGCGGAAGCCAGAGTCTGGTACTACGTGCGCGCGCCCAAACGCGAGCAGGTCGAGGAGATCTACGAACGCGTCCTGAAGTGCGCCAAAGGCGCAGCCATCATGACCGATACCACTTATGAAGTCGAGCTGCTCGAGGGGATCTACGAGGTGCTGCCCAACACTGTCCTCGAGGGAGTTCTAGCTGAGGCAATGGAGGTAGCAGGCCCTCCGGAGTTCACAGATGAAGACTACGACTTCGCCAGAGAGATCGCCAAGACGTTTCCTCCGGGCCAGAGTGAGGCTCACATGAAGGATGAGACCTTGCCTGAGGAGATGAAAGAGAAGCTCGCCGGCAAGGTCCTGAACGATGCCGTACTGGGACGTCCCCCCGTGTCGCCCGATTCCCGCGGGTCTACCGATGTGGGAGACGTCAGCTGGTGCGTCCCTACGGCCCAGTTCTCCATGGCCTGCACGGCTTTGGGGACTCCGGGTCACTCGTGGCAATACACGGCCCAGAGCGGGATGCACATAGGGCACGCCGGGATGATCGCGGCCGCGCGAACCCTGGTGCAAGCGGGTTTGCGCCTGATGACCGACCCCGAAGTCCTGGCAAAGGCCAAGACTGAGTTCGCGAAGAGGTTGGGCGGAAGGCGGTACGTGAGCCCGTTGGCACCGGATATGAAACCGCCGTTTCACCAGTTTGACAAGTAGGCAGAAATAACGTGAAGGTCGGCTCGTTGCGTCGAGCCGACCTTCCAAGTTCAGAGAGTTGCACGCGCCTTCAGCACCCAGTCAGGATCCCTAAGCAGTGCTCTGCCGACTCCAATGAGGTCGGCGTGGCCGTCCTTAAGCACCTTCTCCGCGAAGGCGCCCTCAATTATCCCGCCTGTTACCAGGACCGGCACTGCCACGGCCTTCTTAATGGTGGCCGCCGCCGGTACGAAGTAGCCCGGAGCGGCGCCGGGGGGGCGTGAACCCATGAATCCTCCGGATACGTCGATCAGCGCGACGCCGGCGTCTTCGAGCATCTTGGCCACTATGGCGGCATCTTCGGGGGTGACTCCGCCGTCAATGCCGTCTATGCTGCCGAGCCTAACGAAAACGGGGAAGTGTCTTCCGACCACACTCTTCACTTTGGCCACAGTCTCCAGGAGAAATCTGGCGCGGTTCTCGAGAGACCCACCGTATTCATCAGTCCTGGTGTTGGTGAGGGCGGAGAGGAATTGACTCCCCAGATATCCGTGGGCGGAGTGGATCTCCACCGCATCGAAGCCGACGAGTTCGGCCCTCTTGGCAGCAGAGGCGAACAAGTTCTGGACCTCAAGGATCTCTTCTTTCGTCATTCCCCTGGGTTTTCTCTGCGACCGGGGGTTGGGTTGGTCCGACGGCCCAACAGGCCCGTGGCCTGTGACATCCGGATTCCCGGAAGCGCCAACATGGTTCAACTGAATGGCGGCGACGGCTCCGTTTGTCTTTAGCGCCTGGGCGAGACGCTCAAACGCAGGGATAGCGCTGTCGTTGTCCAGGCCCAACTGGCCTTTGTGGGCCTTCCCGCGCTTCGTTATGTAGGTGTGCTCGACGATAACCATTCCGACCTGTTTCTGAGCCCGCTCGGCGTAATAGGCCACGGTGGCCTCACTCGGAAGTCCCGTGTCCTCGCACGATCCTCCCGGACCTTCGATGGCGGTCGCCATTGGAGGCATGACTATGCGATTCCGGAGCGTCAGATTTCCTATCTTGAAGGGCGAGAAGAGAAGTGACATAAGTATTCCCTCCAGGTCTTGGGTGTTCCACTCTAGATTCTAGTATGAGTGCGCCGGGAGATGCACGCTTAGGGATTCCGGTGAGGCGCGTTTCCACCCACGGCCAGCGATGCCCCCTCGGAAAAAGGGAGGAGGCAACACCGATGGTTACCTCCTCAAGAAACCGGGCGAAGGCCTCAGCCATATACATCGCAGTCAGCGGATCTTTCATCGTACAAGGATGGGTCGATACCTGCCAACACAGGCGTCAGGCGCCCTGTATGGTAGATATGGAGCCTGTGCAGCGCTCGAGTGCAGGCGGTGTAGAGCACCAACCTGTCGTCGGGATTGCCGTAGGACCCTTCGCCCGCGTTGTAGATGATGACCGCTTCAAACTCAAGACCCTTGGCCAGATAGGATGGGATCACGAGCGCGCCGCGGATGAACTTCCGCCGCTCCTTGGTGACCAACCGAATCCTGCTTGTCGCTCGGCGGGAACCGCCTGCCACGCCCGGGTCTTCCGGTTCGCCCGTCGAGTCCCGGTTGTTCTCCCGACTGCCGTCTGCCCGGCTCAGTTCCGCCTTTAGGGATTCATGTGCGGTCCAGCTTTCTCGCGCCGTCCTGCAGATAACGGCGATTGACTGGAAGCCTTCGCCCTGCAATCTCCTTATGTCGGAAGCGATGGAGCGCGCCAGGGAAGCGCGGTCTTGGGCCCGGATAACGAGGGGACGCTCTCCCGGACGTTCAACCGGTTCCACAGGTTGGCCCCCCTTAAGAATGGCCTTGGTGAACTCTGTTATCTCTTTCGTAGACCTGTAGCTCCGTTGGAGCCGCACGAGTTCGGTATCCTTGCCTGCTCCAAGTCCCCGTATGGCGCCTTCGTAGCCCGTTTCCCCGCCGTCGAAACGGCTCGCCGGGCTGAGGGTCTGATTGAGATCGCCCAGCACGGTAAAGGAGGCGTTGGGAAAAGCCATCCTCAGCACCCTGAACTGGAGGGCGCCGTAGTCCTGGGCTTCGTCCACAATCAAGTGGCGGACACCGGGCGATTGCGGTAATCCTTCGAGTATGCCTTTGAGGTACAGGAGAGGACCCACGTCCTCGTAGGGGATGACTCCTGAACTCAGTCGCTCCAGCGTGTCCCTTCTAACCGCGTCAATGACGTCATTGTCAAACGTGCGACTTGGACCCTCATTCAGGTCACCGGCGGCGGCTTCATCGAGCATTTTGAGGAGCAGTCCGGGCTCAGCGTACAGCCTTTGATAGGCTTCCCTATGGTTCAGGGGTTTCCAGGAGTGAACAATCCTGCGCAAGGGTTCGAACTCTTGGGATGCCTTGGCGGCCGCCCGTTCCTTGATATCCCTCTCAAGCAGGTGGACTTCCCCTGGATCCGATGCGATCTCCCTGCGGAGCTCCTCATAGCGTCTAGCCCGGGCACGGTCGAGAACCCACATCATCCTTCGCTTGGCCTTCTCGATTCTCTTGAGGAAAGGAAGGTAGGTGTATTCCTTAAATACCAAGTCAGACGCTTCCTGAGCAGGCACCAATACCCGGCCGCGAAACACCAAGCCTGGGAAACCGAGATCGCCCGAGGTAATGTGTTGCGCGTAGGATTCCAGGACTCGCGCGAAGGCCTCGCCGGACTTGAGCCTTATTCCCTGTGAGCGGGTCTCAGCCGCCGGCCTGCCCCTCATGTCCAAGAGGTACTCAAGTTGGTCCGCGAAGTCCTCCAACCGGTACGGGAGGTGTCCCGTGTCGAATCCGTCTCGCTCCGCCGGGCCGCCACGTTCTTGCTCTCCCAAGTCCACTTCCGGATGTCCTGGCGACAGCAGCCCTCGCGCGAGGTCGGCGAATGACAGCTGAACCAGTGGTTCCTCACCTAGTTCCGGAAGGACGGGCGAAATGTAGTCTTCAAAAATGCGGTTTGGAGTGATCATCAGGATGTCCTCGGCCCTCATATTCTCCCTGTGTTTGTAGAGGAGGTATGCGGCTCTGTGCAAAGCTATGGAAGTCTTGCCGCTGCCGGCGCAGCCCTGGACCAGGAGCAGGTTGCGCCCTTCCTCGCGGATAACCCGGTTCTGCTCCCGCTGGATGGTGTTGACGATGGCCTTCATGCGGTCGCCCGTGGCCTTGCCCAGTGTCTCCTGGAGGATGTCATCGAAGATGGTGAGGTCGTTATCGTACATGAGCAAGATCTCGCCGTCCCTGATCTTGAAGTGCCGCTTCAAGAGGACTTCTCCGAACACGGTACCGGCAGGAGACTCATATTCGGCCTCTCCGAGCTCGTAGTCGTAGTAGACGCTGGAGACAGGGGCTCTCCAGTCGAATATCAGGTGCTCGCCGGTATCTTGGCGAGTGAGAGACGACATCCCGATGTAGATGGGATGCACTGTCCCGTTTTGCCTATCGCCGGCAGTGCGGCCGGGCCCTGCGATCTCCCTGAAGTCTATCCTCCCGAAGTACGCCGAACGGGCCAAACGCCTGAGCTGCTTGAGCTTCTCAAGGCTCTTCCTGTACATGAGGCCGGCGAGCCTCAAGCCGCTCATGCCTCCCGCCAGATCGACGAGCTGGCTGAAGGACTTGGGGACCGAGTAGTACTCATCGGATATGTAACTCTGGGTCCCCGTCACCACCGCTTTGTTCTGTTGAACATGGCGTTCGGCTTCCGCGATCTGGTCCACGATTTCCCTCAGGACCTCTTGGAGCCGCTTGCGCTCTGCATCAATCGCCGTGGTCTCGGCGCCCCGGTCTATCACTCGACGGACCTCCCTGGCAGTTACTCAAATCACTCCGGCGGGTTCCGGTATAACCCATGCTTTAGGAAATCGGCGTATTCCTCAATTTCTACCATGGCCGAGGGCAATCCGGAAGGGCCTTTGTCAGGCGAGTTCATCGCCACTTCCAAGTATCTCTCGCCTAAGGCGCCAAAGACCAACAGGATGTACTGAACCGCCTTCGCCCGATCGATGCCCTTCCGGAGTCCGGAGAAGTCTATCCCTCTCAGGAATACGGGCATGAGTCGCTCTCCAACCCGGTTCACCATGGCCTGCAGCTCCGGTCTGATCTCCTCCGGCGCCTCCATAATCCCGCCCACGGTTATTTTGTAGATGAGCGGTTCTTCCGCGAGCATTCTAACCTTCAAGTTCGCCCACGCCACAAACCGGTCTACCGGGTCTTTCGGCAGCCTGCCTAAGTTTTTCAGAAAGTAATCAACCAGGAACTCGACGGAGTACTCAAGCGCGGCAAGGTACAGGTCTTTCTTGCTTCCGTAATAGTGGAAAAGCAAGCCTTTGGAGGTACAGGCATCCCGAACTATAGCATTTGTGGATGCCTTTGTGTAGCCGCTCTCCGCGAACTCCCGGATCGCAGACAGCAATATGCGGCGGCGGCTGTCTTCAGTGCCCGGCCGAGTCCCGGTTACGGAGGAGGGATCTCTAGCGTCTCCGCAGGGCGGCGTTAATGGGCCGGGCCTAGAATCCCGGCGTCGTCGCGTCAACCTCGAACCCTCCTCGCTCTAGACGGCGATGTCTTTCTTGGAGTAGACCCTGTATGCCCCTGCGACCGAGGCAAGGATGACGCCGGCCGCCAGTGCAGCGTAGACAGGGTCCACGCCGCCCCGGGGGAGTATGTCGGCGGCGGACGCCCACTTGAACGGAGTGACATATCGCAAGAACGACGCTTTCTGGGAGATATCGGATACGATCTGGAGCGCGTACAGCCCAAGGACCAGCCCGAGGGCTGCCGAATAGGCCGTGCGGTGCCGGGTGACGAAGACCGAACCCAGAAACCCCAGAGACGCGATGGCCAGAATGGACAAGTAGGTCATGCCGCCAAGGGCCCAGAACGATGCCCTGTCAAACGATGACTCAGAGCGGAGCATCGCCGCGTAACTAACCGACCATGTGATGATCGAGAACAGGGTCACGTAGATGACGTACACCGCCAGTTTCTGAGTGACCACGGACGTCCTGGTGATCGGCCTCGACAGTAAGAACTCCACCGTCTTCTCGCTTTCCTCCTTTGAAAGAAGGCTGGAGCTTAGGAGGGTGGAGTACATGGAGCCGAAAAGGATTATGAAGAGGTGGACCTCCATTCCAAAGTAGCCAGTGATAGTGGTGATGTCCAGCCGGTCGATGCCGAAAGCCTTTTTCATGGATTCCGGGAAATATTGGACGAACTCGTTAATCCCCGCTCCAAGGCCGGAAAAGGACGACTCATATACAGACAGCATCCATACGCAGAAGGCGAGGATGGCGGCAGTCCAGATGAGGAAGGACCTTAGGTTTCGCCGGAACTCAAAACGAATAATGTTCATCGCGAGTCCTCCTTTCGCCCGGGTTCGTCGCTCTCGTAGTAGTGCATGAACACTTCTTCCAGAGACGGTTCTTCCATCTGCAACCCTTTGATATTGGTTTTGGCCAGAGCCTTGACAAGAGAGTCCACGTTGCCGCTGAACAGAAACCTGAGGGTATCATTTTCCCTCTCCGGGTTGACCACGCCTTGGACTTCTTCGGGCAGGTCGACCCTAGGGTCGGCGAACGAAACTTGAACCTTCATGAGCTGCTTGCTTCGTAGCGTCTCGACTTCCTCCACGCGCAGAACCCTGCCCTCTTTCAGGATGGCCACCCTGTTGCACATCTTCTGGACTTCGGAAAGCACGTGGGACGACCAGAACACGGTGGTTCCCTTCCGGTTCTCCTCAAGGATTACCTCGTAGAACCGTTTCTGGATGAGTGGGTCGAGGCCGCTTGTGGGTTCGTCCAGGATGAGCAGCCTGGGCCCGTGCATTAGTGCCTGGACGACGCCGATCTTCTTCTTGTTACCCAGCGATAGAGTTTCAATGCGCTTCTCAAGGTCGAGATCGAATATGTCTGCCAGCTCTCTCCCGCGCTCTAGGCAGTCCTTTTCATAGAACCTGGATGCGTATTCCAAGAGGTCTCTTCCCCGGAGCTCGCCGTAGTAAGCGGCGTCGCCGGGCAGGTACCCCGTCACGCGCTTGATCCCTTTGCTGTCCCGTATGGCGTCCATGCCGAAGATAGTGGCGCTGCCTCCCGTGGGGAAAATGAAGTTCAGAAGGAGCCGGATGGTTGTGGTCTTGCCTGCGCCGTTTGGCCCAATGAAGCCGAAGATCTCTCCGTCCATAATACTGAGGTCAACGTCGATTATCCCACGGGATTTGCCGTAATACTTGGTGAGTTTCTCGGTGTTTACAGCCGGGCGTTGGCTCATCGCACACGCGCTCCCTTCCGTCTGGATGGATGCACACGGTCAGCATACAGGACATTGACCACCCGGTCAATATCCGTGGGTCCGGGCGATTCTTGACACCTGTTCGCGCGCAACCTACGATCGCAGAAAGCCCCCGGGCTGGATCCGGCTTCTTAAGGAGTGTTCACCGTGCCACGCTACCTGATAACCAGTGCCCTGCCTTATGTCAATGGAGTGAAGCATCTTGGAAACCTGGTCGGCTCGATGCTTCCCGCCGATGTATATGCCCGTTTCTTGAGGATGGAGGGCGAGGAAGTGTTGTACATCTGCGCGACCGACGAGCACGGGACCCCGGCGGAAGTATCCGCCATGGAAGCCGGGATGGACGTAAGAGAGTACTGCGACATGATGCACGAGCGTCAAAAGGACATCTACCGACGCTTCGGGCTTTCTTTCGACCACTTCGGACGGAGTTCTTCCAGAGAGAACGCCGAACTGACCAAGCACATCTACCTGAAGCTGAACGAGAACGGCTTCATTGAGGAACGGACCATCCGTCAGATCTACTCTCTCGAAGACGGGCGTTTTCTTCCCGACAGATACGTCATCGGGACTTGCTCCAAGTGCGGGTACGAGGCCGCCCGGGGAGATCAGTGCGATGGGTGCGCCTCTCTCTTGGATCCCGAAGACCTGATCGAGCCGCGTTCCGCCATATCCGGGAGCACCAACCTTGAGATGCGGGAAAGCAAGCACCTCTTCATAAGGCTTGATCTCCTGGCGCCCGAAATCGAAAAATGGGTTGACTCCCACACCGACTGGCCGAGGTTGACCAGCGGCGTGGCCAAGAAGTGGCTGAACGAAGGCCTCCAGCCCAGGTGCATCACCCGGGACTTGTCATGGGGGATACCCGTGCCGCGCGAGGGTTACGAGGGAAAGGTGTTTTACGTGTGGTTCGACGCCCCTATCGAGTACATCGGGGCGACCTGGGAATGGGCGAAGCTACTAGATGACGCGGTTCAGGACGGCTCGGGTGAACCCGGCACACGCGACTGGAAGTCCTGGTGGTTCGGCGCTTCGGACGTGCATTACGCCCAGTTCATGGCCAAAGACAACCTGCCGTTTCACACCGTCATTTTCCCCGCCATGCTCCTTGGAACTCGAGAGCCTTGGACCATGGCTTCCTACATCAAAGGATTCAACTGGCTCACGTACCACGGAGGCAAGTTCTCCACCAGCCGAAAGCGGGGTGTCTTTACCGACAGGGCGCTGGAGATTTTCCCGCCCGACTACTGGCGCTACTTCCTGATGGCCATCGCTCCGGAATCAGATGATTCCGATTTCACCTGGCCCATGTTCGCCACAATCGTAAACAAGGACCTGGCAGGGAATTTCGGGAACTTCGTCAACCGGACCCTGAAGCTCACGGCGTCGCGCTTTGAGGGCGGAGGCATCCCGGGAGGCGGCCAATGGAGCCCCAGAGAGGAACGACTCCAGCTGGACGTGAACGAGGCTCTCGAAGAGTATCGCAAGTGCCTGCGGCAGATGGAGTTCCGTAAGGGTGTCCTCGCACTCAAGAAACTGTGGTCTCTCGGAAATCTCTACATCGACGAGAGAGCGCCTTGGAGCCTACTTAAGACCGACAGAGACGAGGCAGCTATGGTCCTCCGCACGTGCATCAACTTGGTGAGGACCTTCGCCCTGGCTTCGTCGCCGTTCATCCCGTTCACCTCAAAAAGGGTGACGCGAGCGCTCGGGCTTAAGCCTGAAGAGGCGGCGGTCTCCATGGCGCAGGTAGGCGACCTCAGGGTTCTCGGTCCTGGACGTCCATTCGAGGTCCCTCCGGTGTTGTTCAAGAGGATAGAGGAAGCCGACATAGAGAAGATGACCAAGGAGTTCGCGGGCGAAAGCGTCTGATAGTCGTCGGTGACCCGTGGTCGCGAGGCATTTTCTCATGAGAGTCCCCATCCGCGGGCGAAAGCCATGGGTTGTCTCAGGTAGTTCGACGAAAGCGAAGCGTTGCCTCGGATAGTTCGATGAAATGGGAGTATCGCTAGCCAGGGAGCGAATGGGACTATTCGGAAGTCAAATGCTCAGGCTGAGCTCCCAGAGGCCTGTTTCGCCGTGGACCTGGAAGTCCAGGCCGGCCTCTCTGAGGCAACTGGGAATCCCCCCGGCGGCAGGGCTTTCGGCTTCCACAGATACGAATAACTCTCCAGGCGTGATGTTTTTCTTGGTTGCTTCGGCCCGCAGTAGTTCCAGGGCGTGCCGGATGATGGCCAGCACTCCTTCCGTTGCCCCGAAGATCGACCCCAACCCCGCGCAGAGGTATTTTGGCTCGCCCTCTTCAGCGGCCTGTTGGCCTCCACTGTCCTCTGAGCCGGTGTGTACATGATCCTCAACATAAGGGCTACTCATGAGCGCGCCCGCCAGCATTTTGCCGCATTCGTCTTTGGCGGCCAGCAGCCATTCTTCCGCTGCCGCCCGCGCTAGGTTCTGCCGGGTGAGTGATACCCAAACGTACTCGCACCCAAGGTAACGAATCTCCCTGGATGCCGCCTCGAAGAGCAAACCTGCCTCTTCAGGGGTTACCCTGGTCACTCGGATGGTGCTGTAAGTGTCGGCGTTCCTAGATACAGGAGCGTCTCTAGATACAAGAGCCTTCCTGGGTACAGACGTATCCCCGAGTAAAGGCGCATCACCAGATAGACGGGTGTATCCAGCTAAAGGCACTGTCAACTCGGCGATTCTCACCACCTGCCGGAACCCCATTGTCTGCGCGAGTCCCTGGGATCCGTAGTTGTCGTAATCGATGTTTGCCCTGCAGACTCGTGCTCCCCGTTTCCTTGCGCCTGCTATTGAGGCTCTTGTGAGCATGGATGCTATCCCCATGCGCCTAAGTTCAGACTTGACGCGGATGCCCTGAAACCACGCTTCACCTTCGGCGGGATAGGCAACGCATGTGACGCCTACAGGAATCCCGCTCACTTCGGCCACGTATACGTCGTTTCCGCCGTCAAGCCAATCGGAAAAGGCATCGGCCACGTAGTCGCCCCAGGCGAAGGTGTTCTCGGTGAAGGCCCGGATATGCGGTTTGTCTTCGACCCTGGCCCGTCGAACCAGAACGTTTGACCTTTCAGAGGGCTTTGATATCGTTCCACTTCGATCTTTCATTCTCTCATCCCTGACCCACAGGTATGTACCTGCCTTCCTCAACTTCGATAACCGCGCCGCCGGATGTGAGATCGCGAAGTCTGGCCTTGATCATATCCAAATCGGCGGGTCTCACCAGCGCCGTCACCTTGACCTTGTCAGTGAAATCAACCGACTGGATGGTGATGTTCCGTCCTTCCAGCTCTCTTTGAGCGCGCCCGTACTGGTCATATCCAATGATGGTCGTGAGGATGTCATGGTACGCATAGGTTGCGACGCCGGCAGCCTCCAAAGCGGCGGAGGCGGCTTGGCCGTACGCCCTGAGAAGCCCCCCGGCCCCGAGGAGTATTCCTCCGAAATACCGGGTTACGACGCAGACGATGTTCCGGACGCCGCGCTTCTTGAAGACCTCCAGCACCGGGTAGCCCGCCGTGCCTCGTGGCTCGCCGTCGTCGCTCAGGCGCTCGATTGGTGTGCCCGGCCCGACCGAGTAGGCCCAGACGTTATGCCTGGCAGTGGGGTGCTCTGCCTTGACCCGGGCAATGAATGTCTCTGCCTCCTCAGGAGAAAACGCGGGCGACACGCGTCCAATGAACCGGGAGCGTTTGGCTACTATCTCGCCTAAGCCTTCCGTCTTTGGACAAAGAAAATCTGGCCACTTCTGCATTGACAACTCTCCGCGCCGTTTTCAACATTCTCGCCAGGGTTGGGCAGGTACGTCAAGTCGGGGTGGCCGGACGAGAGTGGCCGGACAAGCAGTCGCCGTCCATATCCTCGGTAAGTTCCGATAAGGGAGCGCTCGTCCTCTGAAACCGGGAACACTTTTTCCCTTCCACCGTCCAATCTGACAGGTGCGCCCTAGAATATCCATTCGAGGAGTGATAGTTGATGCATGAGCGCCTGCGGAACGCCATTCTCGCGAGTGTCATCGTTGCGTCGCTCGTTCTTGCGGTTGTTGCGCTCCGGCCCGAAAGCGTGCAGGCGGAGGACCCTGTAACGGATCCCCGTCTCATCTCAGTGAACGGAGAAGCGACCATCGCGGTAAAGCCCGACATGGTCACCGTCAGTTTTGGTGTGGAGACCAACGGGTCTACCGCCAAAGAAGCCCAGCAAGCCAATACTTCCAGGATGAACAGCGTTATTGCCGCCCTTAAGGCCGCCGGGATCAAAGCCGAAGACATCCAGACGTCCAACTTCAGCCTGTATCCCGTCTACGGGTGGGAAGGCGATAGGCCGGGGGGGACTCAGGTTCTCACCGGTTACCGGTGCAACAACACCGTTACGGCCAGGGTAAGGACTGTCTCCAACACCGGAACGATCATCGACGCCGCTGTTAACGCAGGTGCCACGAATGTCGGCGGCATCATCTTCGGCCTGCAGAATCCTGAACCTACGCAGAACGAAGCCCTCGCCTTGGCTGTAGAGAACGCCCGGTCGAAGGCAGAGGTAATGGCCAAAGCGGCCGGAGTCACCATTACGGGCATCTACAAGATCTCTGATGGATATGCCACTGTTGGCGGGTTCGAATCGGCCGCTCGCGTGCTCAAGGATGCGTCGACGCCCATTGAAAGCGGTACCGTTACAGTGAGGGCGACGGTGCGAATGGATTTCACGTTCTAACTCAACTTCCCCTCAACTCCCTGGAAAGCCGGACCTCTGAAGGTCCGGCTTTCGTCTGGGGGTTCATATCGGGGTTCTACGGTGGAAGGTCATTCCAGCCTGAACTTGGATACCATGTCCCTAAGGCTCCTCGCCAGTTCCGCCAAGGTTTGCGCGGATTCGTAGACTCGCTGTATGGAGCCCTGCATTTCCAGGGACGAAGCAGATACTTCTTCCGTCGCGGCGGCGCTTTCTTCCGATACCGCTGCCACACTATCGATCAGCCGGCGGACTTCGTTCGCGCTTGACATCATGGTCACCGCCCAAGATGCGTTCTGCTCCGCCAACTCAACCACCTTTTTCATGACATCCTGAACGCTGGAGCTGGCTTGGCTGACCACCGTTGAGGCTTCACTGAGTTCCAGCACCAGCCGCTCTGTCTCAACGGCCCCTTCCGCGATCTCGGCAAGTGCCGCCGAAGCCTCCTGCGCCAACACGCTTCCGGTCTCCACTTCTTGCGCGCCTGCCTCAGACGCCGAGACGGCCCTTTGGATGGCCTGGCGGATGCTGCTCACTAGGTTGGCTATGGCCTTGGTCTCTCTCGACGAGTCCTCGGCCAGTTTCCGCACTTCCTCGGAAACCACGGCGAAGCCCTTGCCGTGTTCGCCGGCCCTTGCGGCTTCGATGGCCGCGTTCAGTGAGAGGAGGTTCGTCTGAGTGGCGATGCTGCTTATGACCTCGATGATCTTGCCGATTTCCTGGGAATACCCGTCAAGCTCCCGGATGTTTTGAGCGATGTTCCCGGTTGTGGACTTGATGCTTTCCATGCTGTTAAGCACCTTGCTGACGGCCTGACTCCCTCTTGAGGCGTACTCGGCGTTCTTGTTCGAGGCGATCCCCGTCCTCTCAAGGAGGGACATCACCTGGACAAGCGACTGATCTGCTTGCGAGGACACGTTCAAGGACTCTTGAAGCCCCGCTGTCTGAGCGTCTGTGCCCTGTGCTACCTGGGATATGGCCCTGCCCAACTCGTCCACCGCCGTGGCGGTCTTGGAAGCGCTGTCGCTCTGGTCTTGGGAACCCGCCGCTATCTGTTGTATGGCTTCGGCCATCTGTTGAGTGACCCTGGCCGACTCCTCCGCGCCTTGCGTGAGCATGTCCGCGGTGTTGGCCACATGGGATGCGATGGCGCCGATCTCACCGGTCAGCGTGCGGAGTCTTCCGACGAACGTGTTGAAATCCTTAGCCATCTCAGCCAGTTCGTCATCGCCGCTCTCATCGATCTTGGCCGTGAGGTCGGCCTCACCGCTCGCGAAACTCTTGAGCGCCTGAGACAGTCTATGGATCGGACCTCGCACCGCATTCACCAGGGCGTATGCCAAGCCTCCCGCAGCGGCGGCCCCGATCATCACGACCGCTCCCAAGGAAATCTTCCCGTCTTGAGCGGCCACTGACAACAAGACAAGCACGGCGAGGAGGATTGCGTTGTTTAGAACGATTTTGCCTGATACTTTCATGAGACCACGTCCTTCGCGCTTCAAGTGAATGACGATTTTCAGCACCAACGTCTTAATCGACAAATGTCGGAGAAATGTTTGGTGTTGACGGTGAGAATCGCGATAAAGCTATGGCTTTCTCAGGACTTGGTTCTCGGACGCAGCAGAGAGTTCCATATGTTGCCCACGGTGGTGCGGGCTTTCTTGTAGCCTTTAACCACGGCGTACGCCGCGGCGGCCGAGGGGTCGGCGAAGTCGTAGGAATACTCCCGGTAGTTCCCCTTCAAGAGGCCGTCTTTGCGGATTCGTTCTTCAAGGGGCGAGCCTGTGAGGACCACCAAGTCTGAGATAATCCCGGTCTGCATCCCCTTGAGTATGCGTGAGTAAGCTTTCGCATCACCGCCGGCAGCCCTGTCCAGAAGCTCAAACGCCTGCTTGATCTCGGATACCTTCCGGTACGGGTGCCAAAAGATGAAGCTGTAACCGAACTCCAGCCCGCTGTCCAGTACGTATCGCAATGAGGCTACCATCTGGTCTCTGGTCGTGCCTTTGGCGTACAGCTCGATATCCGATTCGGATACGGCGTCAAGGCTCAGGTAGATTGAGCTTAGTCCCGCTTCTTTCAGTATCTTGAGGATATCGGGGTCCACCTCGTCGGCCCTGCAGTATATCTCCAGACTTGCCTTGAGGTCTCGCTTCAGGATTTCACGAGCGATGGCCTCGGCTCGCGCTCTGCCCTCGGCGCAGCGTCCGAAGAAGTCTTCGTCCACAAACCTGAAGTTTGTGAACCCGTAATCCTTTTGGAGCGCTTCCATTTCATCCACCGTATTCTCAGGGGACCGTGCCCTCCACCGGGGGCCCGGATTGGTCGCTTGGAACGCATGTATGGTGCAGAAGGTGCACGTCCCTCCGCATCCCCGCGACGAGAGGATGTTGGCCGAAGCGGCGCCAGGGTTCTTGGGGGCCCTGTACATCTCGGCTTGGGGGCGAAGGGGGAATGGGAGGGAATCCAGGTCAGTGACCATCGGACGCTTCTTGGCGCCGTTCCACTCGACCGAAGGAAGCGCCAGACCGGGGACCTCAATCCAGGATGCAATGTCTGGCCCTGATAGGCCTCTGCCCGCCGCAAGAGCGTCCATGGCTTCTACAAGGGTTGCCTCGCCTTCTCCCACACATATCGCAGAGAGCATGGGAAAGTCTCTAAGGAGCTCCTGTCGGGCGATTGTCGGGAAGTGGCCGCCAAGGATTACCGGGGCCTTGACATCCGAGAGCCGCTCAAGCATGTCGGCGCACTGGGGAAAAAACTCCTGCCAGTTCGCGGATATTCCCAGGACATCAAACTGTCTGTCCTTGATCTCCTTGGCGGTCCTGGCCGGGCCCCAACCTTGAAACGGGGCGTCCAGTATTTCCACGGAAATCCCTGCTTGCTGACAAGCAGCGGCGAGGTACCCCGTCCCCAGGTACTCGTAAAACCCCTTGTAGAAGTTGCCCTGTCCCCATGGCCAGCCGAAATTGTGTGGGGCGCTGACCAGGAGCAGCCTTGGGCGATCGGTGTCCATGCGCATCTCCTGTCGGTTTCTGACTTTCTGTCTCCTATATGGGATCTTACGCGCTGGTATTTCTCCGGGCTGGAAAAGGAATCCTGCCTATGTGACGGCAGTGGGGTAGACCCCCGCGTGCGCCGGTTGGCCGGAGAGAGCTGTAAGAAGGGAGGCGATGGCTCAACGTGGGTTGCCGCCAAGCCGGGTCGTACCGCCTACTATCGGAGTTGACGGTCTATCCGCGTCTGGTAGTCCGGGTCTTTCCCGTCGTCCGCCGAGAGCTCGCAGCGTGGAAGCGCCGGGCAGCCGGTATTCCCGATGATGAACTCCGCCTGCAGGCGCTATCCAGCATCTCTTCCAAGGCGTTTCATTGTATGGGTGGCTCCGTCTTGGCGCTGGAGAACCTTGCGAGCCTCGAAGAGCTCGTCAAGGCCATCGTTGCCATCCAGACAGTCAGCGATTACCTTGACAACCTGTGCGACAGGGCATCTCAGTCATCCATATGGGCCAACGATCCGTCGATGGAGGCGGCCCGCAAGGGCTTCCTGTCGTGCATGTCTCTTCACGAGGCCTTTCGGTGCGCGGTGGACCCCACACGCCCGCTCACCCCATTCTACCGGCTGTACCCTGTGGCACACCCCGACGGCGATGGGGGATATCTCGCCGGGCTGGTCGAGGCGTCCAGGGAGGTGCTCCGAAGTCTTCCTTCGTACGACGCCGCGCTACCATGGGTGAACTCCCTGGCAGGTCTCTACTCTGAACTCCAATCCATCAAGCATCTCTCACCTGCCATAAGGAATGGACTCATGGAGGAGTGGTACCGCGCGCGCTGGGTGGGGGACTTGGACCCTGCCGCGTGCTCACTCCCTCTGCCTAGAAGGGCTTTCGGCGGTCTGGGTGTGCTAGACACCGGTCGATCATTGTCCTGGTGGGAGTTTGCGGCCGCGACAGGCTCGACGCTTGGGATCTTCGCGCTGATATGCGCATCGTCCCGTCGTTTTCTGGGCCCCTATAGCGCTGCCCATCTCTTTCATGCGTATTTCCCATTCATATCGGGACTCCACATCTTGCTTGACTACTACATTGATGGGGAAGAGGATCTCCGCGGCGGAGATCTTAATTTGGTTAGTTTCTATCCTTCGCCTGAGGCAAGAGAGGCCGGACTGCACGGGTTTGTGGACCGCTCATTGGACGCTGCCACAAGGCTTCCCCGTTCGTGGCTGCATCTGGCGGTCGTTCGTGGACTCCTGGCCATGTATCTTTCCGATGGAAAAGTGGGCACAACCGGGCTTGAAGGTGAGGCGTCGGCGCTCGCAATGAGAGGGGGGCCCCTTGTCCGGGTATTGCGACCTGTTTGCGGCGGGATCCGGAGAATATTAGACTTCTAGCCCGTTTCCCGGTATCTGGAGACCCATAGAGACCTCATAAGGTTCGAATAAGGCGCTCACCACACGTCTCTGA
>DUUV01000034.1 GCA_012841375.1 Candidatus Fermentithermobacillaceae bacterium | reverse complement strand
TTCATTGACAGGACAAGGAGGAACGGCTCATCGTGCCCACAATGAGATTAAGAACCAGGCAAGAGATAGAAGATTTCGTGCGTGGTTGTACCTTTTATGGAACGGGAGGTGGAGGATTGCCCGCCAACGGGATTGAGTCTCTGGCCAACGAACTCGAGGCGGGCAAAGAGATAGGCTGGGTGGACATAAGCGAGGTATCTGATGATGCATTAAGTGTGTGCCCTTTCCTTATGGGTTCTATTGCTCCCCATGATGAGAAAACTGTCGCGGAAATGGCAAGCTACGGCATGACCCATGAGACCAGCATCAATCAGGAGGCCGATAGGCTGGCCAAAGCCATCGAAGAGCTGAGCGAATACGTCGGCAAGAAGTTTGATGTCGTAGTGCCTATAGAGCTTGGTGGAGCCAACACGCCGGGAGCGATAGCCGCAGCCTCCAAATTGGGTATGGCGGTGGTTGACGGTGACTATACCTCCCGCGCAATTCCTGAGATCGTCCAGATCACGTTCAACTACCAGAAAAGGCCCATACTACCTGTAGCCTCAGTGGACGAGTGGGGCAACGTCTGCGTCATCAAGGAGAGCATCAACCCCCGGGTGACGGAGAAGCTCGGCAAACTGATCAGCGTTGCAGGCTACGGTTTGGCCGGTCAAGCGGGTATGATGCTCGACGGCAAGGGGCTCCGCGAAACCGTTATACCCGGGACTCTCAGCGAATGCTATCAAGCAGGCAAGATGCTTCGTCAAGCCAGGGAGGCCGGCAAGGATCCAGTTTGCGAGTTGGTCGCTGCAGTAGGTGGTTACGAGCTCTGTCGCGGCACGATTACTGCCAAAGACGACTACGACGAAGCAGGCTATTACTGGGGCACCGTCACCATAGACTGCGGCGCGGATGAGTTCAAGTACTGGTTCAAGAACGAGAACCACATTGTATGGAGGAACGGTAAGCCCTACGTAACGAGTCCCGACCTGATCTCGGCCATCGACACCGAAACCGGCGAACCCGTGCCCAATCCTCTCTCCTATGTAGGACAGAGAATAGCCCTGGTGGGTATGCCGTGCAAGCCACAGCTCGAGTGCCAGGAATGCTACGATGTGCTTACCCCGCGTTATTTCGGCTATGACATCGAGCACGTATCTATCCGTGAAGTTATGAAGTGATGAGGAGGTAGACGATGGATAACCGGTACGCCTTGGAGATGGGTCGCGCGGGCTACGTTATAGCCAGAGACATGTGCAAAGTACAGCCCGGCGAATCCGTGCTTATCACCATTGATTCAGTGTCAGATACTGCGCCGGCACTGGCGGTGGCTCAGGCGGCCGAAGCCCTCGGCGCCAAGGTCATGCTTGCGTGGCACTCAACGCCCAATGGCTATGGAAAGGTAGCCGAAGCCAGGATGGCCGATGGACTCAAGGCTGCCATCCCCGGGTCCGATGTATGGGTTGAGTTCAACACCCAATGGCTTCTGTACAGCTCCCCCTGGACGACCGCGATGCTTAACGGCAGGACTCGCTATCTCTTCCTAGGCGGCCTGGATAGAGAACGGGTGGTTCGCTGCATCGCTAACCTGGATATGGAGCTTCAGGCCGAGTTCCAGAACAAACTGGTGGAGCTTACCCGCAAGGCCAGTCACATGCGCATTACTACTCCGGCAGGGACGGATGTTGAGTTTGACAACGACCGTACACGCCCCATTCTGAATGAGCTGGATGCCGCAACTCCGGGTGCTCACTTCCTGACCGGGCAGATGGGCTGGGCTCCCATCGAGCATACCATCAACGGCACCATAGTATTCGACGGCTCCTTCTCAGGCGGCGGGGAAGCGGAAATCGGTGTGCTCAAGACTCCTGTCCGCCTAACCGTGGAGGCGGGAGTCATCAAGGACGTAAAGGGCGGATCAGAGGCCAAGTTCATAGCGGATTGGCTGGCTTCTTTCAACGACGAACGAATGTACCGGATGGCGCACATTTCTTACGGTTTCAACCCGGGATCCCGGCTGACAGGACTTTGCACAGAAGATGAGCGTGTGTGGGGTTGTACTGAATGGGGTATCGGGTATCAGGGTCCTATGTTCAAGGGGTCTTTGGGCGACGCGCCTACCCATGCCGATGGCATCTGCCTCAACTCCACCATCATAGCCGACGGAGTGAAGTTCACCGAAGATGGGAAGGTCATCCATCCGGAGCTTGAGCCCATTGCTCGCAGAATAGGGAAATAGGATAGAGACTTTGAACAAGGGGAGGAAGTAACATGCAAGCGAGAAGAATCGTTTCCTTGTTCCTAGCGGTCCTTCTGGTCACTGGTTTGGCTGGCTGCGCTAAGCCTAGTGTCGAAAATGGCACAGACCCTCCGACTTCAGCAGTGGTCGAGGAGGATGCTTCGATCGTTCACACAACAGAGGACTGGCCAACCTACTATGATCCTGGTGTGGGTTCCGACTATTCAGATTCCACTACCATGGTGAACGTCTACGACGCGCTGGTGTTTCCGATGCCCGATGGTTCCATCCGGCCCCATGTGGCCAAGGAGTGGACAGTTTCCGACGACTACTTGACCTATACGTTCACTGTCCGAGATGACGTGAAGTTCCACAGTGGCAACCTCATGAAGGCGAGCGATGTAGCCTACAGTATGAACAGGATGCTGGAGATAGGCGAGGGATATGCCTACCTATACAAGGGCGTGGTTGAGAAGTGCTATGCCACAGACGATACCCACGTGGTGTTTGAGCTATCCCAACCTTTCGGCCCGTTCATACACTCCCTCATCCGCATGCTGATTGTCGAGGAGGATCTAGTCAAGCAGCACTACGACCTCACCGACAACACCTATGGCGAAAAGGGCGACTACGGAAAGAAATGGCTCTTGACCAACGATGCAGGGTCCGGGCCCTACAAGACTAAGGAGTTCAAGCTAGATGAGTACTTCCTGGGCGAGCGCTTCGAAGACTACTTCCTGGGCTGGGAGGAAGGTGCGCCCAAGTACTTCAAGATCTCCGGTATGGTTGAGCCCGTTGCAGTGCGTACCGCCATGGCAAACAGGGAACTCGAGATCACCGACGAGATACAGCCGCTTGAGAACTACATGGCTATGGACGCCTTTGAAGGTGTGGATCTCGTAACCTTCCGGAGCGGCAACACGTTTAACATGATGCTCAACACCAAAGCAAAGTACACAGATGATATCCATCTACGCAAAGCCATAGCCTACTGCTTCGACTATGAGACACTCCGGACGTCCATCTATCCCGGTGCCGGGGAGAGCCGGGGCCCTGTAGCTACCGTCTTGCCCGGTTTTGACCCGACAGTGCAGGCATACTCCCGCGACATCAACAAAGCCAAGGAACACCTGGCCCAGTCCAAGTATGCAGGCGAGAAAATCACCCTCAATCTGACTTGGTGCGCTGAGGTTCCCGAGCAGGAGAAGATCGCGCTGCTCCTACAGTCCAACCTCGCGGAACTCAACATCGATCTGATCATCACCAAGAAGCCTTTCGGTTCAATGATTGCCGATGCCCAGACCGTTGAGACAACACCTCAGATCTCCTTTGTGAACTTCGCAGCCCCGTACTTTGAGGCCGGCGGCATGCTCAAGACCCGCTATCATTCCTCCTCTTGTGGCACCTGGGAGCAGATGGAATGGCTGCAGGATCCCGAACTTGACGCCATGATAGAAGATGCTTTGTCCACAGTCGATGACGAAGCCCGCTTCGCCAAGTATGCGGAAATCCAGCACTACATTTACAACCTCTGTCCGACGATATGGGGCTTCAACTGGGTCGAGAGACGTGCGGTACAGAGCTACTTGAGGTGGAACGCGATAGACGCCATGAACCAAAACGCTGATTACTTCATGCCTATGGGCTATGCCCTCTGGGCTCATGACATGAAGATCGTGAAGTAATCGGGCACACGCGTAGAGAAGGCCCAGTAAGGGGAGGGATCGACAGAAAATGGTCTTAAGGTGGCTGCAAAGAATCGGCGTCTACTTCCTGGTCCTGCTGGGCCTCTCGATACTGGTATTCGTGATTGCGAGGGTAATACCGGGCGATCCGGCAAGACAGGCGCTGGGTCCTCGCGTCTCAGAGGAGACAGTTCAAGCACTACGGGAGAAACTGAACCTTGACAAACCCCTTTTCACCCAGTATGTGCTTTGGTTCAAGGGAGCCATACGGTTGGACCTGGGAGACTCTCTCTTGACCAGACGTCCCGTAATCGAGGACGTCCGGCGGTACTTGCCGGCAACGCTGGAGATTGTGCTTCTGTCGGCCGTGTTTATGGCCGCGGGCGGTATTCTGTTCGGGATCGTGGCCACAAAGTACACCGGCAAGTGGCAGGATGCTCTCATACGAGTGCTTTCCTACTTGGGTATCGTATCGCCGCCTTTCGTGTGGGCGGTGCTGTTCATGCTGCTTTTCGGCTACATCATACCAGTCTTGCCGACCACCGGACGCATCGCCCAATCCGTGGCCGCTCCTACGAGGATGATCACGGGGATGTACACTGTTGACTATCTGTTGACCGGAAACCTGGCCGGCTGGTGGGACGCCTTCAAACACTTGCTCCTTCCGAGCATCGCGCTGATGCTTGGAGGAATGGCGCAGGCCGCGAGGCTCACTCGCAGCAACATGGTTGAGAACTCCATGAAGGACTATATACAAGCCCAACAGGCCTACGGAGTCCCAGAGAAGAAACTGCTGTACAAGTACTTACTCAAGCCTTCCTTGATCCCGACCATATCAATCCTCGCCCTTGACATAGCTGCCGTATTCGGCAACGCGTTTCTGGTGGAGAACCTGTTTAACTATCCCGGGCTCTCCAGGTACGGTCTGAGTGCGATGCTGAACAAGGATATCAATGCGATATCCGGCGTTGTGATGGTTTTTGGGCTCATATTCATCCTGGTGAACATTTTGAGTGACATGGTAGTCGCATGGCTGGATCCCAGAGTACGGTTGATGGGAGGGGCTGACGTATGAGCGTACGTTCACGAGCCGCGCCCGACGTTAGGATGGCGCCCCGACCCAAGCGCGACTGGGGTGATGAGGCAAAGAGGCTTTGGTACAAGTTCTCACTGAACAAGGCTTCCGTCATTGGCCTCTGCATAGTGCTGTTCGTTCTAGTTTTGGCAGTATTCCAGCCCTGGTTGGCTCCCTATCCGCATCACGTAGGGGCTGTCGTTGATTTCGCCAATGCGAACAGGCCTCCGTGCAAGGAATATTGGATGGGGACGGATACCGTAGGCAGGGACATCATGAGCCGCATATTCTATGCCTACAGGGGTGCCTTCACACTAGGCTTGGGTGTGCTGTTGGCCACCGTGCCTCTTGGCAGTATCCTGGGGCTCGTCGCAGGTTACTGGAAGGAAAGATGGTTTTCCACGGTGATCATGCGCGTGACGGACGTGTTCCTCGCTTTGCCACCCATGATACTGGCGCTCTGCGTCTGCGCCATCATGCGTCCCACTCTCTTCAACTCCATGATGGCCATGTGCGTGGCTTGGTGGCCCTGGTATACCCGTCTCACCTACGGTATGGCCACTTCGCTTCGCAATGAGATGTACGTTAAGTCCGCTGAGCTCTTGGGCGCTTCCAAGTCCCACATCATATTCAAGGAGCTGCTGCCCAACTGCTACGGCTCCATATTGACCAAGATGACGCTGGACATGGGCTGGGTGATTCTCACCGGCGCGACACTCAGCTTCGTGGGTCTGGGTGAACAACCTCCCACGCCGGCGTTAGGAAATATGGTGTCAGAGGGCGCGAAGTACCTGCCTGCCCAATGGTGGATTTCCATATTCCCCGCACTGGCCATTATGGTGATCGTCCTGGGCTTCAACCTGATGGGTGACGGTATTAAGGACATGTTGTCGGGGGAGGCGTAGTGCGTATGAGCGTAGCGGCCGACAGTTTTGTAGTCCAGATAAAGGACTTGCACGTTGAATACAAGACATACGCCGGTATGGTCAAAGTGCTGAACGGCGTCAACTTCCATGTGGACGCCGGAGAGAAGGTGGCCATCGTTGGTGAGACCGGGTGCGGGAAGACCACCACGGTGAAATCCATATTGCGCATACTTCCCCGGAACAGCCGAATTCCCAAGGGTGAAGTGCTTTTCAAAGGCGAGAATGTGTTGAAGATGACGCCGGCGCAGGTAAGAATTCTCCGGGGTTCCGGAGTCTCCATGATTTTTCAAGATCCAACCATGTCTCTAAACCCTGTGTTCACCATCGGCGAGCAGATGATGGAGGTTATCCGCAACTCCGGCTCTCCGGGTGCAGAGAAGAGAGAGGTGCAGCAGGAACTGGCCGTGATGGCCCTCAGGGAGACAGCCATGCCGGATCCCGAACGCATAATGCTGAGTTATCCGTTCCAATTGAGCGGTGGCATGCGGCAACGTGTCTGCATCGCCATGTCCCTGTCGACTCCGCGGGATATGGTCATCGCGGACGAGCCGACCACCAACCTCGACGTGACGATCCAGGACCAGGTGCTCAAGTTATTGAAGGAGCGTGTGGAGAGCAAGCACAGCTCCCTTATCCTCATCACCCATTCCCTGGGGGTTGCTCGAGAGACCAGCGACCGGATTTACGTAATGTACGCTGGCAATATGGTGGAAACCGCGCCGACAAAGGAGCTTTTCGGAGAACAGCTTCACCCCTACACGCAGGCGTTGATGAGGTGCATACCCCGCCTTTCAGGAGGGGGAGTGGCCGAGGGCATCCCAGGTCGGATACCCAACTATCTGACTCCTCCCGAAGGCTGCCGTTTTGCTCCACGCTGTCCACACGCCATGGAGCGTTGCCGGAGTGAGAAGCCAGAGTTCATCGCTTGTGGCAATGGGCATATGGTGGCCTGCTTCCTCTATGACGAGAAAGGGGGGTGCTGAACGTGGGTGGAGTCATACTTGACGTCAAGGGCCTGAAAAAACACTTTCCCATCACCAAAGGAGTCCAGAAAGGCCTATCAGTCAGGGCTGTAGACGGCATCGATTTCCACATCGAAGAAGGCGAAACGCTAGGTCTGGTAGGTGAATCCGGTTCCGGAAAGAGCACGACCGCCTACAACGTCATCGGCATGTACAGCGTTACCGCAGGTGAAATGAGGTTCAAAGGCCACGACATCACTATGGCAACTCATAGACGTCCCCTGTGGATGAAGGGCAAAATTCAGATGGTATTCCAGGACCCAGGAACCACTCTCAATCCGCAGCGGAACGTAAGGCAGATCCTCTCGCTGCCGTTGTCTATACACGGACTACTAGACAAGTCTGACCCGGTAGGCCAGATCTTGCGTTTGCTGGACGCCGTCGAACTCCCTCCTGAGTACCTCTACAAGTACCCTCTGTCCTTAGGCGGAGGCGAACGGCAAATGCTGGCCTTGGCGCGTGCGTTGACCACAAACCCGTCTCTCATCGTGCTGGACGAACCTACTTCTTCGCTGGACGTATCTGTTCAGGCTAAGATTATCAACATGTTGCTCAGGCTGCAGAAAGAACGGAACCTTTCTTACCTCTTCATAACCCACGACCTCAGTCTGATGCGCAATCTTGCGACCAAGGTTGCCATCATGTATCTAGGCAAGATCGCAGAGATCGCACCCGTGGACACGTTCTTCTCGAAGCCCAGTCACCCCTACACCCAGATGCTGCTTTCTTCCATACCGGTGGTGAGCGAGGAGGAGGAGGCGATACGTCACACAAAGGTGGAATCCCGGGGTGAGATTCCCAGTCCTGTCAACGTGCCTAAAGGGTGTAGCTTCAACACCCGGTGTCTTTATGCGAGCGGGCGATGCTTTGAGGACGATCCCTCAATGGTGGAGATTGAGCCCGGTCACCTTGTGCGGTGTCACTTGTTTGATGAAGGCAAGTGAGGTCAGGGCACATTGCGTCGAAAGGAGATTTGAGGGCATGGAAAAGGTATTCGTCATCAAGACCTGTCAGGACGCAGAGGATTTCGTGCGCGGTTGCACCTTTTATGGAACCGGCGGGGGCGGCGACTACGCCATGGGTGTTGACGCGCTGGTAAAGCAAATCGAGAAAGGTAACGAGGTGGGCTGGGTGGATCCTTACGAGTTGGACGACGACTCCTATTCCTGCTGCCCATTCTTGATGGGTTCTATCGCGCCGGAAGACCCCGATGTGGTGAAGGAGCGGGAGACCATCTACGGTCTGGGCGCTCCTGAGTTCGACTATACCCAAGCAATGGTCGGATCCATCCGGGCCCTGGAGGAGATACGCCAGAGGAAGATCTCGGCGCTGGCTCCTATCGAACTGGGCGGCGCGAACACCGCCGCATGTCTGTGCGCGGCGGCTGAGCTCGATATCGCCGTTGTAGACGGAGATTACACGGGTCGAGCCATACCCGAGATCCAGCAGACCACGCCCTTTATCTTTGAGAAAGAGCTCTTGCCCGTAGCATCCTTCGACTGTTGGGGCAACGTAGCCAACATCACCAAGACCGTAAACTGGCGCATGACCGAACGCATCGGAAAGATGATCGCTGACGCAGGATACAGCAAATGCGCCCAGGCCGGATTCTGCTTCCCCGTACGTGAGATGAACGAAGCACTGATTCACGGGACGCTCACCGAATGCTACGAGGTGGGCAAGGCACTCCGTTTGGCGGCGGAAGAAGGACGCGATCCCGCCCAGGCAGCGATCGATATGGTGGGCGGCCATATCGTGTGTCGCGGAAGAGTCATTAAGAAGGAATGGTGGGACAAGATAGGCTACTATTGGGGCACTCACACCATTCAAGGCGAAGGCGGTTTCAAGGGTATAGAGCTCAAGATCTGGTTCAAGAACGAGAACCACGTGAGCTGGAAAAACGGCAAACCCTTTGTGACGAGTCCAGACATGCTTCAGGTGATCGATACCGACACCGGGATGCCGTATACGAACAACAAGATCAAAGAGGGCATGAAAGTCACTGTCATCGCCATGAAGGCCCGAGAAGTGTTCCGTAGCGAGCGCGGCCTGTCTGTCCTCAGCCCTAAGGCCTTCGGCTTCGATCTGCCCTATCGACCTCTGGAAAAGCTTGTGGGCAAATAACCTCGGGAACGGTTCGCAGGGGTAGGGCCCTAGAGGAGTGAGAGTATGGCGGATAGCCCTGTGAAGTCCTGCATTTATGCGCGGAGGAGCATACGTAGATTCACGACACAAAGAGTGGAGCGCTCCCTCATCGAGGAGCTGTTGATGGCGGGCTGCATGGCGCCAACGGGCAGCAACATACAGTCCTGGCGGTTTGTAGTGTTGGACGATCCTAGGCAGATAGAGGCAGTTTGCGCTGTTTCGCCGGGTATTTCGGACAGCCCGCCCTGCATACTGGTCTTGTGCGCGGATGAAAGCCTGGCCCTGTCCAAGGGCGGCGTGCTGGCCCGTGATCAGCTGGCGATTATGGACGTCTGCATGTCGGCACAGAACATTATGCTGCTCGCCACAGAGAAGGGATTAGGCAGTTGTGTGATCAAGTCCTTTCAGGCAGTGCTGGTACAGCGACTGCTTGGGCTGCCGGAGGACATCAAGC
>DUUV01000027.1 GCA_012841375.1 Candidatus Fermentithermobacillaceae bacterium | reverse complement strand
TTATAGGGCGGGCAGACCAGCGGGTGAATCTGGATGGCGCGCCCTTCCACCAACACGGGCTCAAACGCCTGAATCGACAGCCTGTGAAGCGTAGGAGCCCGGTTCAGGAGGACCAAGTGCTCCTTGATGACTTCCTCAAGGACGTCCCACACTTCCGGTCTTGCTCGTTCAACCAACCGCCTGGCGCTCTTGATATTGTGGGCATCGCCGCTCTCGACAAGTTTCTTCATGACGAAGGGCTTGAAGAGCTCCAAGGCCATTTCCTTGGGAAGACCGCACTGGTGGAATTTGAGGCTGGGACCGACCACAATAACGCTGCGTCCCGAGTAGTCCACACGCTTCCCCAAGAGGTTCTGCCTGAAGCGTCCCTGCTTCCCTTTGAGCATATCCGACAAGGATTTCAGGGGCCTCTGGCCCGGTCCCGTGACGGGACGTCCACGGCGCCCGTTGTCGATGAGGGCGTCCACGGCTTCCTGAAGCATCCTCTTCTCGTTCCTCACGATGATGTCCGGAGCTCCCAAGTCCAAAAGCCTCTTCAGACGGTTGTTCCGGTTGATCACGCGCCTATAGAGGTCGTTAAGGTCTGACGTGGCGAACCTTCCGCCGTCCAACTGGACCATGGGACGAAGGTCGGGCGGGATGACCGGGATGACATCTAGGATCATCCATTCAGGCCTGTTGCCCGACTTTCTGAACGCTTCCACCACTTCCAGCCGGCGGATGGCGCGGATCTTCCGCTGCCCGCTGGCGCTCTTGGCCTCGCCCCGCAGTTCTTCCGCCATCTTATCCAGGTCGATATCGGTTAGGAGCTGCTTTACGGCTTCGGCTCCCATGCCGGCCCGGAACCGCTGGCCGAACCTCTCTCTGGCTTCGCGGTACTCGGCCTCGGTCAGGACCTGCTTGTATGAAAGCCCTTCGCAGTCTCCGGGGTCGGTCACGATGTACGCCGCGAAATAGAGGATGCGTTCGAGAAGCCTCGGCGACATGTCCAGGAGAAGGCCCATCCGAGAAGGAATGCCCTTGAAGTACCAGATGTGAGATACCGGGCTTGCGAGTTCTATGTGCCCCATGCGCTCGCGCCTTACCAGCGCCCGCGTCACTTCAACGCCGCACTTGTCGCAAACCACGCCCCGGTAGCGTATTCTCTTATACTTGCCGCAGTAACACTCCCAGTCCTTGGTGGGACCGAAGATCCTCTCACAGAACAGTCCATCGCGCTCAGGCTTTAGAGTCCTGTAGTTCAGGGTCTCGGGCTTCTTGACTTCTCCCCGGGACCACTCACGTACTTTCTCAGGTGACGCCAGAGAAATGCGCATTGCGGAAAAGCTGTTAACGTCCATTACTCACATCCCCTTTGCGTCAGAGTATCGGTTCGCCTTCGTCATCCGGGTCCTCGAGGTCGTCTTCCGGTTCGGAGTCGTCTCGTACCCGAATCTCATAGTCGGGATCGAGATCACGCAGGGACCGTACGCGGCCCAACCTCTCGAAATCGTCGCCGGCCCGCTTGGGGCGCCTCTTGGCCCTGGTCCTTCCTGCCGGTCTCTTCTTCTTTGGCTCTACCGCCTCTTCTTCCACCGGAACAACATCGGGGATGGTCAAGTTCTTGAAGAGGTCATCGAGAGAGAGCTTCTGCCCCGTCTCTTCTTCCGCGTCTTCCTCGCCGGCGGCAGGCACCGCGGTCTCCGTATCCGTCAAGCCTCTAAGGATGTCAACGCCCGCCACATCATCGTCTTCTTCGGCGGCTTCTCCCAGATCCATGTCATCCTCGACGGATTCGTCCGCAGGTATAGCCTCCTCCTCGCGAGACTCATCCTCCTCGACCGCCACTTGCTCTTCCTCTTCCACTTCCTCGTCCTCTCCGTAAGGCGACTCAGGCAAGATATCGCGCCTGCGCGAGTGCCTGGGGAAGCGCCTGGACTCGCCTTCGGTTGCCAGGTCAAGGTCGCGAGCGGTTTCCTGGACGTCCTCGTCCAGCTCCTTGATCTCTATCTCCTTGCCTTCCTCGTCGAGGATCTTCACATCCAGAGAAAGGCTCTGGAGTTCCTTCAGAAGCACTTTGAACGACTCGGGTACTCCGGGTTCGGGGATGTTCAAGCCTTTCACGATAGCCTCGTAGGTCTTAACCCGCCCGGTCCGGTCGTCAGACTTTACGGTGAGCATTTCCTGTAGGGTATAGGCTGCGCCGTAAGCCTCAAGGGCCCATACCTCCATCTCCCCGAACCGCTGGCCTCCCATCTGTGCCTTTCCTCCGAGAGGCTGCTGGGTCACGAGAGAATAGGGCCCTGTGGATCTGGCGTGAACCTTGTCGTCCACCAGGTGCAAGAGTTTCATCATATATACCTGACCGGCGGTTATCGGATTGTCAAAGTACTCGCCGGTCCTGCCGTCTCTAAGCCAGATCTTGCCGTCTTTCGGAAGGCCCGCCTTCTCAAGGAGTTCATGAATCTCATTCTCCGTCACCCCATCAAACACGGGAGTGGCGATGTGGAGCCCCAAGGCTCTGGCCGCCCATCCCAGGTGACACTCGAGTATCTGACCCAAGTTAAGCCTGGAAGGCACGCCGAGAGGGGTGAGCACAATCTGGACGGGAGTGCCGTCGGGCAAGAAGGGCATGTCTTCCTTGGGAAGGATCTTTGCCACAACACCCTTGTTTCCGTGGCGCCCCGCCATCTTGTCGCCTTCGGAGATCTTTCTCCGCTGGGCAACGTATACGCGCACCAGCTGGTTGACTCCGGGAGGCAACTCGTCGCCGGCTTCTCTCGTGAAAACGTCGACGTCGACCACAATGCCGCTCTCACCGTGGGGCATCTTCAGCGAGTTGTCCCGGACTTCCCGGGCCTTCTCTCCGAAGATGGCGCGCAGGAGCCGCTCCTCGGCAGTGAGCTCGGTCTCTCCCTTGGGAGTGACCTTTCCGACAAGGATGTCACCTGACCGGACTTCGGCTCCCACCCTGATGACTCCACGGTCATCCAGGTCTTTGAGCTGGTCTTCGCTCACGTTGGGAATGTCTTTGGTGATCTCTTCGGGGCCGAGCCTCGTGTCTCTCGCGTCGCACTCGTACTCCTCGATGTGGATGGAGGTAAAGGTGTCGTCTTCTACCAGTTCCCGAGAGAGGAGTATAGCGTCTTCATAGTTGAAGCCCTGCCAGGGGACGTACGCGACGATGACGTTTCTTCCCAGGGCCAGTTCTCCGCCTGAGGACGAAGGGCCATCGGCAATGACGTCGCCCTCCTCTACCGTCTCGCCCTTGGTCACAATGGGCTTGTAGTTGAAGCACGTGCCGTGGTTGGACCTGGTGAACTTAGTGAGCTGATAACGGTCTTCCTCGCCGTTCTCGGTCTCGATCACGACTTCCGACGCGGATACGCGCTTCACTCGCCCGGCACGCTTCGCGACCACTATGGCGCCCGAATCCAGGGCGGCCCTGTATTCAAGACCTGTCCCTACAAGGGGAGCTTCGGTCTTAATGAGCGGCACGGCCTGGCGCTGCATGTTGGAACCCATGAGGGCCCTGGCGCCTTCGTCGTGCTCGAGGAACGGGATGAGAGAGGTCGCCACCGAGAAAACCTGTTTTGGCGAAACATCCATGTAGTCCAAGCGCTCGGGAGGAACCTCAAGGATTTCATCCCTGAAGCGGGACGCGACTCTGTCGCTCAGGAACTCGCCCTTCTCGTTGATCGGGGCGTTTGCCTGCGCGACCATGCAGTCGTCTTCTTCGTCGGCGGTCAAGTAGACCACCTCGTCGGTAACCCTCTTGGTCTGTTTGTCTACCTTACGGTAAGGAGTCTCCACAAATCCCAGCCTGTTCACTCTCGCGTAGCACGTAAGCGAACCTGTAAGGCCGATGTTGGGCCCTTCCGGGGTCTCGATGGGGCACATGCGACCGTAGTGGGAATGGTGGACGTCACGGACCTCCATTCCTGCCCTGTCACGGGTAAGTCCTCCGGGACCCAGAGCCGAGAGCCTTCTCTTAGCCGTCAGCTCGGTAAGAGGGTTGGTCTGCTCCATGAACTGAGACAGCTGGCTTGAACCAAAGAACTCCTTGATGGCGCCTACCACCGGTCTCACATTGATGAGAGCCTGTGGGGTGATGATATCTATGTCCTGGATGGTCATACGCTCACGGACAACCCGCTCCATCCTGGTAAGACCCACCCTGAACTGGTTCTGCAGGAGCTCTCCGACGCAGCGTACGCGCCGGTTTCCCAAATGGTCGATGTCGTCGACACTGCCGATACCTTTGAAAAGCCCGAAGAAATAGTTGACTGCCGCCACGACATCGTCGCGGAACAATGTTTTCTCCTTGGCCAGCACTTCCTGGGATATGTCGAACCGGCCGTTTCCCACAACGTGAACTACCTGGCCGTCTGAAGTTGTCACATCAATTACGTTAACCCGCTTGTCCGCAAGCATGACAGCAATATCCCTGTCTATGACCGTACCGGCCTTCACCAGAAGATGGCCGGTGACAGGGTCGAGCACGTCCATGGTGGCCGTCGTGCCTACGACACGCCTTCTTAAAGTGAACTTCTTGTTCAGCCTGTAGCGGCCGACAGTCGCAAGGTCGTAGCGCCTTGGCTCAAAGAACAACGACTCAAACAGGTTCCTGGCGCTTTCCACAGTCGGGGGCTCTCCGGGACGCAGCCTCTTGTAGATCTCGACCAATGCCTCGTCCCTGGTCTTGGTGGTGTCTTTGTCCAGAGTGTTCCTGAGGGGGACGCTGTCACCCATTGCCTCCAGGATTGACGCGTCGTTCTCAAAACCGACTGCGCGGAGAAGGACCGTCAGCGGCAGCTTTCTGGTCCTGTCAACTCTGACCCAACATATGTCATTGGCATCCGACTCCATCTCCAGCCACGCGCCCCGGTTCGGGATAAGGGTCGCGAAGTAGAGTCGCTTGCCGTTGGGATCTGTCTCGAACGAGTAATAGGCGCCGGGGGAACGAACCAGCTGGCTGACGATCACCCTTTCGGCTCCGTTGATGATGAATGTTCCCGAATGGGTCATAAGAGGAAAGTCACCCATAAAGACTTCCTGCTCTTTGACTTCGCCGGTCTGCTGGTTGACAAGTCTGACCTTGACCTTCAGCGGCGCGGAATACGTAACGTCTCGTTCCTTACACTCGCGGACTGTGTATTTGGGTTCTCCCAGACTGTAGTCCATAAATTCAAGGACCAAGTTCTCGGTGAAGTCCTTGATCGGAGAAATGTCCCTAAAGACTTCCCGCAAGCCCTCCTCAAGGAACCATTTGTACGAATCCCTTTGAACGGCTATGAGATCGGGGATCTCCAGGACTTCTTCGATCCGCCCGTAGCTGAGCCGCTCACGCCTGCCTACCTTGATAGGATAGGCCATGAAGTTCACTCCTTAGGGGATAAGAGTTTGTAGTATTTGCCGGTTCATTGTAGGAACGGAACTTGCCATCACTTCCCTATTTTACCCGAAGTTCCGTAAACTGATTCCGGTCCGGCAGGTAAAAGCTGCATACAAAAACTAACACTATCACGCCTGTCGCTCTAAGTCAACAGGCGTAAATAGCTTTCATAGCGCTTCTGACCGTGTATCAGGAGCGTACTTCGGGATCGCCGACAAGTCCCAGGTCAACGAGTACCCTCTCTATTTCTTTTCTCTCCTTGGCTGACGGCGGACAAAGTGGAAGCCTAAATCCTCCCACCCGCCAACCGGAAAGCCCAAGTGCCGTCTTGACGGGTACGGGGTTCGTAGTGATGAACAGAACCCTGAACAGCCGGAACAACCTAAGGTGGATATCCTTGGCCTCCGCCAACCGACCCTGCCTGCACAAGTCTACCATATTCCGGAGGTCTCGCGCTACGATATGGGCGGCGACGGACACCACTCCCGAGCCTCCAACCGACAGAATGGGCAGCGTGAGACTATCGTCGCCCGAAAAAACATAGAAGTCATCGCGGCAGCCCGCCAGAATGTGAGACGCCTGATCCAGGACGCCGGAAGCTTCCTTTACTGCCACGACGTTCTCGTGCTCCGAAAGCCTGAGGATGGTGTCGGGCAGCATGTTTACACCGGTGCGTCCGGGGACGTTGTAGAGCATTATGGGAAGGTCGGTAGACTCGGCGAGGGCGGTGAAATGACGGTACAAACCTTCCTGGCTCGGTTTGTTGTAATAGGGAGTGACAGCGAGTATCCCGTCGGCGCCCGACTTCTCGGCCAGGCGGGTGAGTGCCACGCTCTCCTTGGTGTCGTAGCCGCTGGTCCCCGCCCAGACCATCGTTTCCGGGCCGACCGATCGGCGTACCTCTTCCACCAGGCGCTGCTTCTCACCGGAAGTAAGGGTGGGTGACTCGCCCGTCGTGCCTGAGACCACTATGCCGTCCACACCCTGAGATACCAGGTGAGCGGCCAGAGACGCGGCCAGTTCATAGTTGACCGAAAGGTCTTCGTTAAACGGGGTAACGAGAGCGACAATAACGCTTCCGTAGGGTGATTGTTTCATTGGATCTCACCTCAGTTGACTCTTAACTCTGTGATGCCAAGTGAAACGCTTCATGGAGGGCGTTTACCGCCTCCATCAGAGACTCTTGGTCTATAAGGCATGAGATTGTGATATTGGAGTCCGACGATGCGTAGACGCGGATCTTCTTCCTTGACAGGGTGCCCACAACGGTGTCCATGACTCCCGGACGCCCGTGCATGCCGTATCCCACCACGGTCACCTTGGACTGACCGTCTCTCACATCCACGGCAAGGTCAAGCCCTTCCAACCTCCTTCGCGTCTCGGGGACGTCCTCTCTCGGGATGACGAAAGACAGGCGATCGGGAAATACGTTTATAAGGTCCAGGGCCTTGTCGCGGAGTACGGCGAATACGGACTCATGAGACTCCAGATCTCCTCCGGTGGGGTTCTTCACTATTACCTGCGAGAGACCGTCCCGGTAGGTGATCCCTGTGACAGGCTTGCCGCTCTCCCATGTCCGCCACGGGTTGTCGTGCTTCTCTCCGCCTGAAAGAAGAGTCTTCCTGCTGTCTTTCTGGAGGGACCTGATCCACACCGGGACCTGGGCCCGCTGGGCGATCTCCACCGCCCGGGGGTGGATCACTTTGGCGCCTTCCCAAGCCAGTTGGGACACTTCTTCGTAGCTTACAAGCGGGATTGTCTTGGCCGATGCCACCACGTGGGGGTCTGCCGTCATGATCCCCTGAACATCGGTGTATATCTCCACGTATGCGGCATCCAGGGCAGCGCCCAGGGCCATCGCCGTAGTATCGCTTCCGCCGCGTCCGAGGGTAGTGATGTCACCAGAATCGGCACGTCCCTGGAAGCCCGCGACAACAACGACTTTCCTTTCGTCAAGGTGCCTCCGGACATGGCCGGGGTTCACTGTGAGTATGTTTGCGTTGCCGAAGCACATATCGGTGATAATCCCGGCCTGCCCGCCCGAAAGGGCCATGGCCGTGATGCCTCGCTTCCTGAGTTCCTGAACCATGAGCACCGCCGAAATGACCTCGCCGCAGGAAACCAAGAGGTCCAGTTCTCTCGGGGCAACGTCTCTTGAGACGCCCCTGGCGAGGGAGATGAGAGTGTCGGTGGCATAGGGCTCCCCCTTGCGTCCCATGGCCGAGACTACGGCGCAGACCTTATACCCTGCCGACAGGGCGTCCTTGATTCGCTCGCAGGCGGCTTGCCGTTTCTCCTGGGAATCCAAACAGGTCCCGCCGAATTTCTGTACAACGATCATCCCACACACCTCCGGAAGCCCCGCGAACTTACATCCCTTTCGCCAAGAGCCTGAATACGTTCACTGCGTTCGTCGCTGCGCCGCGATACAGGTTATCGGCAACGATCCACATGAGGATCCCCGTCCGCGATGAGAGGTCTTTGCGTATCCGGCCGACGTAGACCTCATCGGTGTGAGCGGCGTCAACCGGCATCGGGTATACGGAGTTGAGAGGGTCATCCTTGACCAAAATTCCCGGCGACGCGGCCAGCACCTCGCGAACCGAGTCGAGGTCGGCAGGTCTCTCGGTCTCCACGAGACACGCTTCCGAGTGCCCTATGTATACAGGCACCCTTACGCAGGTAGTGGATATGCGAAGGTCGGGCGTGCCAAGGATCTTCTTGGTCTCATTGACCATCTTCATCTCTTCTTTGGTGTATCCGTCGGGCAGGAACGAGTCTATCTGCGGGATCAAGTTGAACCCCATACGGTGCGGGAACTGAGGCTCATATCCGCCCTCGGGAGGCCTGGACTCAAGGACGGCTCTGGATTCATCGGAAAGCTGCTCTATCGCCAGGTATCCGACTCCGGATACCGCTTGATAGGTTGAGACGTGCACCCGTTGGAGGCCGTAACGGTCCAGAAGGGGTTTGAGCACCATGACCAGCTGAATGGTCGAGCAGTTTGGCCCTGCGATAAGCCCGCTGTGCCCGAAGGCCGACTGCGGATTGACCTCGGGCACCACCAGGGGCACCGAAGGGTCCATCCGGAAGGCGCTGGATGTGTCCAGTATGACGGGTCCGCCTCTCAGCTCATTGACCAAGCTGACCGAAGCATTGGTGGGAGTACAGAGGATGACGGCATCCATCTTCCTAAGCTCGGCGACCTCGGTCTTTTCCACCGTGAGCACAGCGTCCCTGAAGGCTACTTCAGTGCCTATGGATTTGCCCTGCCCCGTAAGAGTAAGCTCAAGGTCCTCGATGTCCGATTTTGCCAGATTGCGAACAACTCTCCTCCCAACCAGACCACCTGCGCCCACAACAGCGAGTTTCCGCACTCTTGCTCATCACCTTTCCCAGAGTATAACGATAGAAGACGCCAACATCTCAATATATGTTCCCGGAGGCCTATATGTAAAGGGCAGGCGGCAAACCGCCTGCCCTTTTCTTCCGAATAGAAGCGGACTCTTACTTGACCTCGACTTTTCCGCCGGCCTTCTCCAAAGCTTCCTTCGCTTTAGTAGCGTCTTCCTTGGTGACCTTTTCCTTGATGGCCTTGGGAGCAGCTTCCACGAGTTCTTTGGCTTCCTTAAGACCCAGTCCGGTCAGTTCGCGGACGGTCTTGATAACCGATACCCTGTTGGCGCCGGCCTCGACCAAGATAACGTCAAACTCGGTCTTCTCTTCTTCTGCAGGCTGGGCTTCGGCAGCCGGAGCCGCCCCTTGGGGAGCCGCCACCACTGCCGCGGCTGCTGAAACTCCAAACTCGGACTCGAACTGCTTGACCAACTCTGCGAGCTCCAGGACGGTCATGCCCTTCACGAGCTCAAGGACCTCTTGAACCTTAGACACTCTACAACACCTGACTTTCATGTAGTTTCTTCAAAATCGGGAGACTAACTGGCTTCCTCTTCCCTCTTGACACGAAGAGCCTCAACCGCCCTGGCAAAAGCAGCAAGCGTGCCGTTTAGAACCACGGCGAACCCGGTCAAAGGACTCTGCATGGTCCCGGCGACTTTAGCCAGGAGCTGATCCTTGGGAGGCAGGGAGGCCAAGAACATGACCCTGTCTATGTTGAGAATCTCTCCGTCCAGAATGCCGCCCTTGATCTTGAGGGCCGGCACATCCTTCATCATACCTGCTACCGTTCTGGCTGCGACCGTCGGGTCAACCTCGCTCATGGCAAGGGCCGTAGGACCCTCCAACATGGGGCCGGGTGACTCCCATCCCAAAGAATCAATGGCGCGGCTCACCAGTGTGTTCTTGGCGACCTTGTATTGAACGTTCGCATCGCGGCAGGCACGCCTGAGTTTGGTGTCATCGGCTACCGTTACGCCTCTAAAATCCACAAACACCACGCTCTTGGCGCTTGACATGGCGTTCTTCAGCGCCTCCGCGGTTCTCTGCTTCTCAAGCCTCTGCTTCTTCTCCAACTTCTTCCCCCCTTTACGCCGTCCGTCTTCCGCAAGATCCAAAAGGACCCCCGCACGAAGCGTGGGTCCTCATGATGACTGTCGTCTCGGCTTATGGCCTAACGTCACCCGGGAGCCATACCTCGGCGGGCGGCACCGGCGTACCGGCGCCTTTACGTCTCTTGACACCTGCTGTCTTCGGCAACTCCAGTATTCAGTTTTCCGTTTGTCGTTTACGCCTCAGGGCGCGTCGCCTTGGTTGCGCTGACCGGGATGCCCGGGCCCATTGTGCTCGCGACGGTGGCGCCCCTGATGTACTGCCCGCGGGCCGCGGCGGGCTTTGCCCTTAGGAGAGCATCGATCAACGTGGCGAAGTTGTCGGCCAACTTGTCGGGACCGAAAGAGACTTTCCCGATCCTGGCGTGGATGATACCGGTCCTTTCGGTTCGGAAATCGACCTTGCCCCGTTTGATCTCGCTCACGGCAGAAGCCACGTCGTTGGTCACGGTACCTGTACGTGGGTTCGGCATGAGCCCGCGGGGACCGAGTATGCGTCCCAGCCGCCCGACAATCGCCATCATATCCGGAGTAGCCACGGCGCGGTCAAAGTCGAGCCAACCGCCCTGTATCTTCTCGGCCAAATCCTCGGCTCCCACATAGTCTGCGCCGGCGTCTCTTGCTTCCTTGGCCTTGTCGCCTCTGGCGAACACAAGCACTCTGGCTTCCTGGCCAGTACCGTGAGGCAACACCACTGCGCCTCTAACCATCTGGTCGGCGTGTCTGGGGTCTACTCCGAGTCTCACCGCGGCTTCGACGGTCTCGTCGAACTTGGCGAAGGCGAGCTTTCCGATAAGCTCGAATGCTTCCTTGGGGTCGTATATCTTGCCGGGTTCAATTTGCTTGGCGGCTTCCTGATACTTCTTGCCTCTCTTCACTCTCATTGCCTCCCTGTGGTATTGGCGGACCTACGTCCTCCCACACTCATCCGAACGACTATTTCGCTACTACTTCAATGCCCATTGAACGGGCAGTGCCTTCAATGATCTTCATGGCTCCCTCAATGCTGGCTGCGTTCAGGTCTCTCATCTTCAGTTCGGCGATCTCCCGCACCTGGTCGCGGGTGACTTTCCCGACCTTTTTCACGTTGGGTTCGCCTGAAGCGGTCTCAATGCCCGCGGCCTTCTTAAGGAGAGCGGCTGCGTAAGGGGTCTTGACGACAAAGGTGAAAGACCTGTCCTCAAAGACGGTGACCGCGACGGGTAGTATGTTGCCTGCATCCTTTCCCGTCCTGTCATTGAACTGCTTGACAAAGAGCTGCGTGTTCACGCCGTGAGGAGCCAGAGCCGGCCCGACGGGCGGTCCTTGTGTGGCCTTTCCTGCGGGCAACTGGATTTTGACGAGAGCTTTGACCTTTTTCGCCATGGGGCTACACTTCCTCTACCTGGTTGAAATCGAACTCGACCGGAGTCTCGCGACCGAATATAGAGAGTAGCATGCGCAGCTTCCCTCTGTCTACCATAACGTCTTGAACCAGCCCCATCATCCCTTGGAAAGGACCTGACTTGACGCGGAGGGTCTGGCCCGGGCTGAAGTGGACGCGAATCCTCGGGGCAACCTCGCCGCTGGCCCTCTTGAGGATGGCCTCTATCTCTTCATCCTCCAGAGGAATTGGCTTGGAACCGGGGCCCACAAACCCTGTGACTCCAGGAGTGTTTCGCACAACATACCAAGAATCGTCGCTCATGATCATGTTCACCACGACGTAGCCGGGGAACACCTTGCGCTTGACGATCTTCTTCTTGCCTTCCTTGTACTCGACTTCCTCTTCCTCGGGTACAATGACTTGGAAGATCTTATCCTTCATGTTCATGTTGTCTACACGCTTCTCAAGATTCGCCCTGACCTTGTTCTCGTATCCGGAGTACGTATGGACCACGAACCATTGAGGCTTTTCGGTTGTCGAGTCAAGTTTAGTGCTCATAGATTCAGACTTTCTCTCCCCTACCTGCCGAGTATCGAGCTTAGCCCGAAAGCCACCAGGGCATCTGTGCCCCAGAGGATCGCGCCGAGGCCGATCATTGTAAACAATACAACAGCTGTGAGGACCCTAACCTGCGGCCAGGTAGGCCAAACGACCTTTCTGAGTTCCGCACGGGTTTCCCGCAGGAAGGTGGCTAATGACCCAAAAAAGCGAGATATCTTGTTCATGTCTTTTCCACCCAATCGCCGGTCTGATTTTGGCAGGCCCGGAGGGATTTGAACCCCCAACCATCGGATTTGGAGTCCGCCGCTCTACCTATTGGAGCTACGGGCCTGCGCGCGATTATCTGGTTTCCCGGTGCGTCGTATGAGTCCGGCAGAACCTGCAGTACTTCTTGAACTCAAGTCGTCCGGAATGGGACTTCCTGTTCTTCATTGTTGTATAGTTTCGCTGCTTGCATTCCTGGCAAGCCAACGTCACGACTTCTGTCTGTCCTTTGGCCACGTTCTTACTCCTCCCATCCCGGGAAAACCACTGCAAACGAGTCTAACACGGCAAAACGCGCAGTGTCAATTCAAGCATTATGCGTAAGGCTCCCATAACAAAATGGAGCTCGCAACCAGAATCGAACTGGTGACCTCATCCTTACCAAGGATGCGCTCTGCCGACTGAGCTATGCGAGCACCATGAAATGGCGTTGGTTGCGGGGGCAGGATTTGAACCTGCGACCTCCGGGTTATGAGCCCGACGAGCTGCCTGACTGCTCCACCCCGCGACGTTAACGTTACTGTATTTGACTTGTCAATTGATGGTGGAGAGGGCAGGATTCGAACCTGCGAAGGCGTCTGCCAGCAGATTTACAGTCTGTCCCCTTTGGCCACTTGGGTACCTCTCCACAAGACGCAAGTGTTATCTTACTACCATTGGGCGTATCATGCAACCCATTTTTGCTGACAGGCGAGGTTTTCGCTCTCTTGTCCGAATACCCCGGCGTTTGATGCCACGGTAACTATTATACCTGCTTGCACCCTCAAACGCAACTGCGCTCCGGCATCTAGCCAGGAATCCTCTCAGGAATCCGCACGGGAAAGGCGACTCACCGATGCCTGCCTCCGACTGCTCAAGACGGCCTATCCTCACTCGGCACTCGTCATATCCAGAAACTCAGGAAGATCACTGAGGACCAGGTCTATGGCGCTCTGCCAGAAAGCGGGCCCGGTAAGGTCCTGTCCGATGTGCTTCCTCGCCAGGTCCTCCACTCGCATCCGTCCGGTATCCCGGAGAAGCCCGATGTAGCGGTCCTCGAACTCTCTGCCGGCTTCTCTCGCCCAGGAGTAGACGCCCGCGCTGAACAGGAACCCAAAGGTGTACGGGAAGTTGTAGAACGGAACTCCGGTGCTGTAGAAATGAAGTTTGGATGCCCAGAAGTGCGGGTGATAGAGGTCGAGGGCCCCGGCGAACGCTTCTTTTTGAGCCTCCACCATGATCTCGTTCAGGCACCGGACGCTGACCATGCCTTTTCGTCTTTCTTCATAGAAACGAGTCTCGAACAGGAATCTGGACTGAATATTCATAAGCAGCGCCACAGCCCGCTGCAGCTTGTCGTCTATGAGGAGCAACCTCTCGTCATCGTTCTTCGCGGCCCTTACGGCGGCGTCTGCCACAACCATCTCAGAGAAGGTGGACGCCGTTTCGGCCACATTCATGGCATATTGCTGGGCCATTGGAGGCAGGTCGTTCATCACCGACTGGTGGAATGCGTGACCCAGCTCGTGGGCGACCGTAGCGACGTTGCCGAGAGTACCCGAGAAGGTCACGAATATCCTTGACTCCTTGGACTCGGGAAAACTGGTACAGAACCCGCCCATTCGCTTCCCCGGACGATCCTCGGCCTCAATCCACCTATCTCTGAACGCCCTAGTGGCCAGGTCCGCCATTTTGTCGCTCACGCGGCCGAACTGCTCGACGATGAACGAGGCAGCATCATCGTAAGTCATCTTACTCTCGGATTTCCCAACGGGAGCGCCCAGGTCCTGCCATCCCAGTTCCGAGAGGCCGAGTACCCTCTTCTTCCGGTTCATGTAGGTGACCAGGCGGTCTTTGTTTCTGTTGATGGTATCCCACATGGCCTCCAAGGTCGCCTGAGACATGCGGTTGTACTCCAAGGGCTCCCGGAGCACCGAGTCCCACCCCCGGCGGCGATAGAGCGCCAGACGGTAGCCGGCAAGCCGGTTAAGGGCCAAAGCGCAGAACTCTGCTTCCTTTGCCCACGCTTCTTCCCATCGCTCCATTACGTGGCGGCGCACCGCTGGGTCGGGCCCGGACATCCGGTTGGCGGCTTGGCCGGGAGACAATGTGACTTCCTTCCCATCCTCCAGAATGGTCAAGGACATGCGGCCTGTCACTAAGTCGTAGAGATCGGACCATCCGTGGTATCCGTCGACCGAAAGTTCGTTGACAAGGATCTCCTGTTCAAGCGGCAGTTTATCCTTGGCCCTTGTCCGCCGTTCGGTAAGGTTGAATGCGAGAGGCTTGAGTTCATCTGCTGAGAGGATCTCACCCCACCGGTCATCCGGGATGTCCAGTATCTGACGGTCCAGGGCCGTCAGCACGGAAGCAAAAGAAGCTTGGATCTGCCTGACTCTCCCACCGACAACCCTGCTGTACCTGTCGGTTACATCTTGTGCGTTAAGGCACGACACAAAGGCGGAAGATTGACGCAACCGTCTTGTGAGGCCCTGGACCTTGTTCAGGCGCTCAACCCAAGCGGCAAGGTCTCTTGGTCTACCTTCTGCGACTTCGTCTGAGAAAGCTTTGACGTCCTCGTCTAGCCGGTCCAGGTAGAGAGCAAAGGCGTGCGAACGGCTCCCTCCGGGAAAGAAAACCTCGAGATTCCAGGTCTGGTTCAAGTCTCTAAACAAGGAAGACTCACCCCTCAATAGATCCTTGGGAGAGTGATTCCACAAAGACAGTCCCGAACCTTGTTCGCCGAGATGTATCTCGTTACAGGAGCCCGAAGGTCTGGTTGATATCCAGGATGAACAGGATCCCCATGCCGGGCTCGTCAATCTTGAGCGCTTTTCTGACGGCGGCGGATATCGGCTCAACGAGGGATTCCTGGGCCAGGATCAGGACGATATCTTTTTCCGGCTCGACGGGCATGGAGAACAGCACCTTCTGCTCGTGAATTCCGGAACCCCGGGCGTTGATCACCGTCGCGCCCCTAGAGCCGGCGGCTGTGGCGGCGTCTATGACCGCCTGGGCCTTTCCCCTGTCTACCACCGTGAAAATCGCCTTATACATTTCGTCACCACCTGTGCTCCCGCGCGACTTGTAGGCTAGGCAATCCCGTGCCCCAAAAAACCCGACCACGTCGGCTGAAAAGGCGATCCCATGATTCGGCTTGGCGAAACCGAACTGCCTGTTGAGAGCCGGGAGGACTTTTTCGACCATATGGGATTCGGCTATCATGAGTACGATCTCTTTCCGAACGTCGGTGAGTCCCAAGAGTTCGAGGAGGTGACTCTTGACCGTCCCTCTGCCCAAGAGAACAGTCCCTCCCGTCACCCCGTGTTCCTTGGCGGCCCGCAGCACCTTGCTGCCTATGCCGAAGTTGACCACCACACAAATAAGCTCATACTTCCTCTCGGCATTTTGTGCCATCGGGTTCCGCCTCCCTTTCCGACTTCTTCTTATACATGAGCCCCAATACCTGCAAAGCTATGACCGGTGTGAGGGCAACCATGGCAATGACTCCGAAGCCCTCTATCATGACATTGGCTCCTTCAACGGCTTCGGCGGCGCCTTGAGCAAAAGCCAGGATGAACGTGGCGGTCATGGGCCCTGATGCCACGCCTCCTGAGTCAAAAGCCATGCCCACAAAAAGATTGGGAACATAGAGACTCAAACCGGCGGCTATTGCCCAGCCCGGAAGCAGGTAGTGCCACAGCTTGATGCCGGGAACCACAATCCTCAGGGCCGATAGCGCTACCGAAAGGCCCACCCCCAGTGAAAGAGCGGGGAAAACCACTTTTCCGGTAAGGTACCCGCTTGTGACATCCTCAATCTGCCGCACCAGCACGTGAACCGCTGGCTCCGCAAGTACTACCGCCAATCCGAAAAAGAGCCCGGCCAAGACAACAATCCATTTGTTCTCGAAAGAGGCAAGGGTGTATCCCACTATGCTCCCGACATCCATGAACCCGGCGTTCACTCCGTCCAGGAAGAGCGTAAGTCCCACAAAGGTGTATAGGAGCCCCTTGGTGATCCTGACAAGGGGGCGCCTGGGGAGCTTCAGGGACCTGACTTGGAAGAGCCAGAATAGAAGCGTTAGGGGGAGAAGCGAGATGCCGATATCCCTCATGGCCACAGGGAGGGCTTCGGCGAATGGGGCCAGCATTGAACCGGGCGCGACGGCAGCGGCGGGCAAAGACCCTGTTACCTGCGCAGAAGGAGACAGGACACTCATAAGGAGAACGGGTATAATCGCCCCGGCCGAGGCAATCCCGACCAACCCAAAGCTGTCCTCTTCAGAGGCAATTCCTTTCAGCGATGAGACGCCTAGACCCAAGGCCAACATGAAAGGGACGGTCATGGCTCCCGTAGTCGCGCCCGACGAGTCAAAGGCAATTGCCACGAATTCGGGCGAAGAAAAGAGAGCCAGAGCAAAGATGATAAGGTAGGAGGCAATAAACACCCAGCGAAGAGCCACATTGCGAATGATCCTCAGAAACCCCACTGCCAACATGACGGCGATTCCAATCGAAACCGCAACAACAAGAGACGCTTTGGAGATGACGCCCGACGTCACCTTACCGACTTGACCTGCAAGAATATGGAGATCTGGTTCACAGATGCTTATCAGAAAGCCTAGCCCCAATCCCGCGGCCCCCACAAGCCACAGTCTGTTGCTGTTGGCTATCGCCGTACCCATGTGGGTGCCTATGGCGGCAATGCCTATCTCGGCGCCAAACAAGAAGATAGAAAGCCCGATGATGATAAACACGGCTCCTATGAGAAAGCGGGTAAGTGAAATCGTATCGAGGGGGACCACGGTGACGCTGAGAATAAGCACTATTACGACCACAGGACAGACTGACATGAGCACTTCCCGGAACTTCTCCCCCAGAACCGCCAGCGCGATCAACTCCCCAATGTGTACTCAGTTTGCTCGGTTATTGTTCTGGATTCTCTGTATTGGCCTTCTCCGACATGCGCTTTTCAAGAATGAGCCTTGGAGCGAGGCCGTAGTTGGGCAGATTACTCCTCAATTGTACCAGTTGGATCGGGTTTCCGAAAGGCTACCCCGGTATACCGTGGCCCCCCGGGGAACCCAATGGAGGAGTCGGAAATGCTAAGGCGAAAGACTAACACGAGGTGATGGGTTTGGCTAAGGACGCTGAAGACACCAAGAACGCTAGGGGCGTTGTGGACAAATTTGAACTGGCGGCAACCGGTGACTCGTTTCTGACGAGGCGCATATCCCCTTACGAAGAAGCGGACTTCTTGGCCGTCTTCGACATAATCCGCAGTCATACGGCGGGGTTCACGAATCTGGAAATCCTTCTTAACGACTGGAAAGGCATCCCTGCCGCCGACAGCGGAGGCACTTACGCAGGCGCGGCGAGTTCTCTGGTAGAGGAGTTCAAGTGGGCCGGTTTCCAGATGGTATCCAGGGCCAACAATCACTCCCTTGACTATTCCTACGAAGGCCTGCGCAGAACCAGCGAGGTCCTGGACAGGGCCGGCATCTGTCACGCGGGAGTCGGTGAAAACCTGGGTGAGGCCAGGTCTCCGGCTTACCTTGAGACACCGAAAGGCAGGGTGGCTCTTCTCTCGGCGAGCTCCAGCTTTGCCCCGTGGGGAAGAGCAGGCCATCAGAGGCCTGATTTCCAGGGGCGCCCCGGTCTCTCACCGCTCCGGTACACAACCTACTACGCAGTCATAAAGTCGGAGATGGAATTCCTGAGAAACATGGAGGAGTCCCTGGGACTGTCCACCCAGAAGACCCAGGCCAAGAGAGCGGGATACCTTCAGGAAAAAGAAGGCGAGCTCTTTTTCGGCGGCCTGAGATTCGTGATTTCAGACAAGCCGTGTGTGCGCACCGAACCCAACGCCCAAGATGTGGCTGAGATAGCCAAGTGGATTCGTGACGCCAGGCGTCAGGCCGACTGGGTGTTTTTCTCACTCCATGCCCATGAGAGCCGGCTCCAAAGGGACATCCCGGCCGAGTTCATAGAAACCTTCGCCCGGGCCTGCATAGACGCAGGTGCCGACGCTTTTCTAGGACACGGACCCCACGTCCTCCGCGGGATCGAGATCTACAAAGGGAAACCCATCTTGTACAGCCTGGGGAACTTCATATTCCAAAACGACTTGGTGCGCAAGCACCCGCAGGACATCTACGACAGAGCAGGGCTCGGCCTCGACGCCACTCCTGCGGACATGTACGACAAAAGGAGCATGAACGATACCAGGGGCTTCCCGGCAGACGTAGCCTACTGGGAGAGTGTCTTGGCATCTCTGCAATATGAAGGCGGCAACTTCAAACGGGCAGTTCTCTACCCTCTGTATTTGGGTTGGGATAACCCCAGATCTCAGCGCGGCCGTCCCGCCTTGGCCCGGAAAGATGTCGCCCAAAGGATCCTTGAGAGAATGCGGAAACTATCGGAACCTTACGGCACCGAGGTGCGCATTCAGGGGGAAACGGCCATAATAGAGCCCTAAGACCAAGATAACGCGACCTCGATCACTGCGGCCAGTGCCCGGATTACATGAGCGACAACCTTGCCAAGTTTGCCGCTCAGTCAAGTGAGATGAGAGAAAACCCGGAGCCGCTGACCTTCGACTTCTCTTACCGTCTGGCGCTGCCCGCATACCTGATACCCGCGAACGCGGAGAGGTCCCTATCCACGGTGACAAGATCGTCCCGTGTTATCTCTCTCGTGGCCTGCCGCCCGATGGCCTGAATGGCAAGCTTCATCTCGGCCACGCAGGACTTGAGGAAGTTGGCCAATGCGGTTGCCGCTTTGTCCACATCCAGTTTGTCGGCGTAGCGACCGGTGTACAGGGCCATCTGGGCCGGCGCGGCCTTGGGTACTACTTCTGCCACCTGAGTGTGGATGGCCGCGAAGACCGCAATGGAACCTATGTACACTGCGTCCGCTCCCAGAGCCATTGCTTTCAGGAAGTCCCCGGGTGTCTTGAGCCCACCGGCCGCGATGACGCTGAAACGCTCCCGGCCCCCCCTGGCATTCAGCCAATCCACGGCGCGCACAAGGCCGTATAAGGTGGGCAGGCCTACATCGTCTTCCAGGGTGGGCGGCGCGACCGCCGTGCCTCCCTCCGACCCGTCGATGACAATGAAGTCGGCATCGGTCCGCTCTATCACCTCGAGGTCCATCTCGATGAAGTCAGAAGCGGCGATCTTCACTCCCACGGGAACGTCATAAAT
>DUUV01000089.1 GCA_012841375.1 Candidatus Fermentithermobacillaceae bacterium | reverse complement strand
GCAACGACCTGACCGACGTGTTGAGCCGGACGGACGGCCAGCCGCGCCTGGCTACGCGACTGCCGGGCCGGCAGGGGCCTTCGCTCCTCGCGATGCTCCTTGGCATGCTGGAAACGACCGCGCACGCGGCCGTTCCCGAAGGCTTCAAGGAGTTCGACTGGCAGGCGATGCTCGACCACGGGATCCCGGCCGATCTCATCGAACTGGGCAAGGCGCGACTGAACGATCTGGAGGATTTCCAATCCGGTTTCATCAACCCCTACGTGCTCGAAACCGCGATGGTGCACCCGGAGTTCTTCCGGGAAAACCTGCTGATCGAGAGCGACGCCGCTCAGATCGGCTGGCGCCACGCGCGCCGGACGCTGCTCGATATCTTCGTCCGTTCGCGCGAGGCCGGCGCCGACGTCTGTCTGGTCGTCATTCCCTCGACGCTTCAGGTTAGCGACAGTCACTACTCGCTCTATGAACGCATGCTGTTTGACATGGACCCGCGCCTGCTGACGACCAACCGCCCGCAGCAACTGCTGGCGGACCTGTGCAGACAGGCCGACGTGCCGATAGTCGACCTGCTGCCCGCCTTCCGCGAGGATCCAGAGGACCTTTACTGGCTCAACGATGACCACATGAGCGAAAAGGGGCACCGGTTGGCCTGGCGTGTTCTGCGCGAGCAGTATCTGGACGAATGGCTCGCGCGGCAGACCGCATCGGCGGACCATCCTTGACGGCCTGAGGTATTGCCTCCTATCATCAGTTCATCAGGCGTGCACATCCGTGCACATCGCCACGGACGTCCACACCCCGCACCGCCGGAGACAGCGATGGATTCGCCCGACCGCAAACCGTTGAACGACATGGACATCCCCGAAGACGAGGCGAACGTCTCGCTCGTCCGGGAGTTCTTGTGGTTCGTGCGCGACAACAAGAAGTGGTGGCTCGTGCCGATGATCGTCATGTTCCTGCTGCTGGCAGTCGTGGTCGTGCTGGGGACGAATCCGGCCATCGCACCGTTCATCTATTCGCTGTTTTGAGGAACCAGGGGACCGTCATGGTGCATGCACCAACGCAACGCGCCGCACTCGGGTGGGTGCAGCGCTTCTGTCCGTGTATCGATCGGGCGGCGGGTAACGCGCCGCTTTGGGGGGCGACCGCCCCGCGATGACGATCATCCTCGGTGTCTCGGCCTTCTATCACGATTCCGCCGCCGCGCTGCTGTGCGACGGCGAGATTGCCGCAGCGGCGCAGGAAGAGCGGTTCTCGCGCGTCAAGCATGACGAACGCTGGCCGGAAAACGCGATCGCCTACTGCCTGGAGGCGGCCGGCATCGCGCGTGAACAGGTCGACGCGGTCGTCTTCTACGAGAAGCCGCTGACGAAGTTTGAACGCATCCTTGATACTTTCCTCGCCGAGGCCCCGCGCGGACTCGGCATGTTCCTGCACGGCGTGCCGCTGTGGGCAGGACACCGGCTGCATATCGGGCGCCAGATCCGGCGCGAGATGGGCGAAGCGTGGCGCGGTAAACTGCTCTTCACGGAGCACCATCGCTCGCACGCCGCCAGCGCGTTCTTCCCCTCCCCTTTCGAGGAAGCGGCGGTCGTGACGATCGACGGCGTCGGCGAATGGTCGACGACAACGATCGCGCACGGCGTCGGCAATGAGCTGCGCATCCTCAAGGAAATCCGTTTCCCGCACTCGCTCGGGTTGATGTATTCCGCGTTCACCTATTTCTGCGGCTTCAAGGTCAACAGCGGCGAATACAAGCTGATGGGGCTCGCCCCTTACGGGGAACCGCGCTACGCCGATCTGATCCGCGAACGGCTGATCACGAT
>DUUV01000016.1 GCA_012841375.1 Candidatus Fermentithermobacillaceae bacterium | reverse complement strand
TCTATGTCCTCGACCTTGAGCGAAGTGATGTGCACTTCGGGAAGGGACGCCGCGTGACGGAGCATCCAGAGGGTGTTCTTGTGACACTCCTGCTTGAGCAGGAACGGAGGAGGATTTTGCGAGCAGAACTTGGGGTCCCATCCGCCGATCTCCACCGGACCGAGCTGGGGATGCTCAAACGGAGTCCAATCCTTGAAACCTTTGCCAGCCAGTTCCCTATCATTCCATTCCAGGAGTTTCACGTTGTATTCCTCACGCTTCGCGGGATCGGAGGCCCTCTGCCACTCCAGGAAGTCGATCCCCGCCCTGGCGTAGCGGTTCCACAGCTCAGTGGTGTAGGCGATTATGCCCTTGTGCTCGTAGGCCCATTCGGTAAGGGTAGAGCGGTTGGGCGACTTCACATCGGGATAGCCGCTTACACGCGTGCCTTCGCCGGCGATCTCCCTCGTGGCCTTCAAGTCTTGGGGATCCATCTTGTCTTCAGGATACTGGCACGGGTTTCTGAAGAAGAACCCGCCTGAAGTGTGAAGGGCCTGGATACCCCCTATGTTCGGGTGTTTGACGATGAACTCGATGATGGTCCTGGCCTCGGGCTCGCTTCCGGCGAAGTCTCCTCCGCCCGGAACCTTCGTATCCCAGTTGGAAGGGAAGTTCCTGTTGAGGTCGAGACCAAATCGGGGCTTCTGGATCTCGATGGGCTCGCCTTCGTAGTCCTTGACAAACCCCTCGGGATATATGCGGTAGAAAGGCCCTTTCCGCTCTCCCGGCCTGCGGGCGATCATGAGCCGGGGATCCTTCTCGGAGACCTTCCACTCGCCTCTTCGATCATCTCTCACCCGCATCTGCAAGATCATCCCGTCGCCGTTCACATCCTGCCTGTGAAGGCCTGGGAGATCCCCTACCTCTTCATCGGGCCACACACGCACACTGCTCCTTAGGAGCGTAGGAGTAGTAAGATACAGTTCGGCACCGTCAGGGTTGACCCGCGGGAGGACGTAGAAAGTCCTGGTATCCAAGAGGTAACTCACTTCTTCGTCCTTGCCGTAGTTGTCCACCAGGTAGTCTATGAGGTACAGCGCAACCATGCTCCCTGTCACTTCGCCCGCATGGATATTGCCGTCAATATACAGAGCAGGCTTCTTGCCGGCGCAACCCGTCTTCTTGTTGGTGAGTGTGAGTGCCCATATGTCTCTTCCTTCGTAACTTTTCCCCGCCGACTCGAGATCGGCCAAGTCGGGATAGGCCTCGGCGGTCTTCCTGAGATAGTCGGTCACTTCGGAATATGTAAGGTACCTGTCAAACCCGATATCCACTTTGGACGACATGCCGCTCTCCTCCTCACAAAGTCTGTGCTGCCACAGCACTTCGTCACGGCCGTTGAGGGATCCTTCGCCAAGCGAAAGAACTTGCGGGACCACAAAGCTTGCACGATTGGACATACTTTCCGGAGCTTCCTTCCTGTACCCTTAAGCCGGAGACCGAGAGAAGACGGTTCCGGACGGAGGGACATGTGATGGAGCGCTATGAAATGACGACCGGCACGCCAAATGAGAGATACGTTTCGGGCAGGACGAATCCGGTAGACGCAAGTTCTATAGAAGAAGCGATCATGAGGGCGGTGAGGGCGGAAGAACACGGCCACAGGCTCTACATGCAGATGGCCGAGAGATCCACCAACGCCCTGGCCAGATCTCTACTTGAGGAACTGGCCGCCGATGAGCTGACCCACTGCGCATGGTTCAAGGAACTCGGGCGCGAAGCCACCGGAGAGCCTGGTCCCGGCACCGAAATAGGCTGCGCCCCGCTTGAGGACCGGATCAAGGAGGCTTTCGGCAAGATGGACGACGCCTCCAGGGAAGAAGCGGACCAAGACCAACTGGACGTCTTGAGAGAGGCAATCGAGTTGGAGAAGGAGTCCTACGCAACCTACGACGGTCTCTATCAGAAGGCCACCGACAAGGACAAGACGTTCTTTGATAGGATGCGCCGGGAAGAGTACGAGCACCTGGTTGCTCTGGAGAACATGCTTATGTACCTGGGGAAGACGGGCATGTGGTTTGACATCGAAGAATCAAAGCGCTGGAACTGGATGAACACCTAACAGACGGCGCCTATCCCGGTACTCCCACCGGGCAAGCCTCCTCCAATACAGAGACTCGGAACCAGTAGGAGCGGTGGTTCCCCCCAACACCAGGGCCGGACCGCAACCTGCGGGCGATGAACCCCAGGCGGATGCGGTCCGGTCCGTTGATTCGACTCTTTCCGTCATACTACGCCGCGCCTTGAAGGAACCTCGGATGTCTTCAGGGTATAGTAGCCATGGGAGATCTTGTACGACCCCTCACATAAGGTCCGCCGAGGAAGGTGGCGCGTTGACGAATAGCTTGGCCACGTATTTGAGCGAAGCGCGCCTGAAAGCGTGGAACGACGCCATAGATGAACGTCACTCCGTCCGCTCGTACCAGAAGAGGCCGGTTAGGGAAGAAGCCCTCCAGAGCATAGAAGGGCTACTGAGGGGGTTTTCTCCACTTTGCAGGCACGCCCGGGGCCATCTGGTGGTTCAGAACGCGTCACGTTTGTTCACAGGTTTTCTAGGTCCCTTCGGGAAGATATCCAACGCGCCTGCGGCCGTCGTGTTCGCGGGTGAGTTCCACCTGCCTAGGTACATGGAAGCAGTCGGATACCTCGGTGAAGGGATAGTCCTTGAGGCGACTTCGCTTGGCCTCGGCACGTGTTGGATAGCGGGCTCTTTCAGCAGAGACAGGACCCTGGCAAGGATCAGACTGGACCCCGGATGGAAGGTTGTCGCCCTGACACCACTGGGGTACGAATCCCGGCACACAACCCTGGGCGACATGGCACTAAAGGCTCTGGCCAAGTCGGATTCGCGGAAGCCGTTGTCTGAGATAGTGACCGGCCTGCCAAGGCCCAGGTGGCCCAGAGGACTGAAGGGGGCTCTTGAAGCCGCCCAGTGGGCGCCTTCGGCCCGAAACGCGCAGCCCTGGCGTTTCAGAGTCGACCGGGACGGAGTCGCCCTAATGGCTGACACAGGCGATGTCAACCTGAACTCTATGAAACGCCTGGACTGCGGAATCGCCATGCTCCATTTCGAAGTCGCTTGCTGCGCCGCAGGGATAACGGGATCATGGAGGTTCCCCAAGCCGGGGATCCCCATGATCGCCAAGTACAGATATGCGTGACC
>DUUV01000053.1 GCA_012841375.1 Candidatus Fermentithermobacillaceae bacterium | reverse complement strand
TCCATTGTGAACCATTCCACAATTGGACTGTTTTGGGGTCGAGCCTAGCCATATCCTTGATGGTCATAGGCATGTCGCCTTTTTGAGTTCGCGCATAGACCCACGTCCCACCAGAAAGACACCATATGATGTCTGAGCGGAGATACCAACCATCGGCTTGTAAAGCAAAAGCAACACGCCAGGGGATGCCGACGAGATCTTTGGGCTTCAATCCACCAACCACTGTGTTGCGCTTAGTCCCATGCCCTGCCATGAGGGTTTCGCGGTATTTTTCAGACGTGGCCGCGCCATGCAAACCCGATTTCTCCGATACACCACGGACGTTGCCCGGTGGTGCGCTTGCGTAGCTGTCCCCAAGGTTAAGCCACAGCGTCCCGTCATCGCGGAGAACCCGCCTGACCTCCCGAAACACCTCGACCATTTTGGCAACATACTCATCAGGTGTGGGCTCGAGGCCGATCTGCCCAAGCACTCCATAGTCTCGCAGGCCCCAGTACGGCGGCGAAGTCACGCAACAATGCACCGACTCATCAGGCAGTGTTCGTAGAACGTCTAGGGTATTGCCGAGGTAGAAGATGTGCGTGTTCACCCCTACCACCTCCCATACATCCCGCCTCGCTGCTTGCGTGGCAGGACCTCATCCCTGCGGTCCACCAGAACCTTGCCCGTCTTGATGTCTACTTGGAGCATGGGCGCAAACTCGCAACGCATATCGCGACCGGCAAGAATCGGCTCGTCCTTCGGGAGCCAGGTGTCGGGCATGTATCTCTCGGGCTTGGGCAGAGGTTTGAAGATGGTCATGACTGTCGCCTCCCTAAACGCTTTTTGGCTCGTTCGCGTCTGTAACTTGTGGCCCGGTTCTCGACGAGGGTGCACATTTCGAGGAGCCTGTCCATAGTGCGCTCGTGCACACGCCTCTCCAACTCCTCAAGGTCGCAGTTGGTGGTCACGACGATCGGCCTCTTCCAGCGGTAGCGTTCGTCCACGATGAAGTACAGCGTGCTCTCAGTCCAGTCCGTCCATTTCTCTGCGCCGATGTCGTCAAGCACCAGGAGGTCGGCGTCACGCAGGGCTTGCATGAGTTCTGACTCGTCGGTCTTGGAGCCTGGCTTGTTCGCCTGTTGGAGCCGCTTAAGGAGTGCCGGCACGGAGCGGAAGACGCACGTCTTCTCAGGCATGATGTAGTTGGCTATGGCTGCTGCCAGGTGAGTCTTGCCGTTGCCCGGGCGCCCGAAAAGGAGTAGCCCCTGGCCGTCCTTCATGCGTCGGTCAAACTCCTCTGCGTAGGCCCGGGCCGTCTGGAACGCTCTCTCAGCGCCGGGCCTTGCCGTCCACGCAGCGAATGTGCACTCAGAGAATCGGGGCCCCAGTTCCGCTAGGTCGAAGACTCGCTGTATCCTCTCTTGGCGCTCGGCTTCCTTCCGTCGGGCTTCTTCCTGCGCCTCTCGCTCGAACGCGCACTCACACTTGGCGCGGATGTATCGGGGCTGCCCGAAGACCTCGATAACCATTGGTGTAACCACCTTCCCACAATCCGGGCAGGTGTATGTCAGGTCTTCAGCGGAGGATGAGGTCGTCAAATTTGCCTTTCTTTCGAGGAGGTTCTGGAGTCTTACCACGTTGCCCACCACGCTCACTCCTTTTTTTCTGCCACTTGGCCTCGTTCTCACACCAGTTCCTAAGTTGCAGCCGTGGATTACTACTCTTTTTCAGTTGGTGTTTTGGTTCGAGAAGCCACGATTTCCACTTCTTGATAAGACTGAGGACATCAACCGTCGGGTAGTCCACGAATAGGCTCCTGACATGTTGCAGGTCTCTTGCTATGTCAAAGGGATAACTGGGTGTGGTCTTTAACTCGTGCAGGATAAGCCTCTCTGTGGGGGTAACCTCGTCACTGAATGACTCGAACGAGGGATCATATATAGATCCTTCTTCTTGATTCTTATCATTCTTATCATTCTTGTTAGCTGTTAGCCGTCTGTTAGTTGACTGTTGATTATCCCAATTCGGTCTGTTAGTTAGACTGTTACCCTCTCCGTTAAGCCCCTGATATTCCGCCCAATTCAGGATGTTAATCAGTCTGCCAGTTTCGGACGCTTTGTCTGTTAGAAATTCGAGTTTTTGAAAACGCGCCAAAGCGGTCCGTATATTCTGGATCGAGATACCCTTCCCACACCGCTCTCGGATCGCAGGCAATGAGGTCACAAACTGGCCCGGTTGAACCACGAACTTCTTGCCACGCCATTCCCATTCGCACGGCTCGTGGTTAGCCATGAGCAGGAGGGTGATGAGTATAACCTTCTGCTCCGGCGTTGACTGGCGCCAGATTGGCTTGTCCAACAGTATGCGGTAGAGTTTCACCCATCCGCCCACAGTGTTACCTCCAATACGTCCATCTACCTGCCAATACTCACTCGACGCATACTTATGCGTGGGTATTTCTGCCTGGCTATCTCTGCGAGAACCCACCTCTTAGCCTTGTCTCTCGCCTCTACACCGTGGAAGGACGCCACATGCTTGTCCCCTTGCCAAACGTCGCAGTGGCGCAACCTGCCGTCGCGGTATGTCTCGGCAAGTTCGTAGCAATGTACTCCCTCACCGCTCTACCTATCCGGGCATCCTCCTCTGCCTTCGCGACATCTTCCTCGGAGTTGACTATCGGACACAAGATCCCGCTATGCCCGTTTCGAAAACACACGTAGCAGGCCAGATTTGCCTTCACCTTGTGTTGTGCGATCCACACAGGGCAATCGTCGGGTTCGCATGTCCCATCGGGTTTCAGCTTGTTGCAGAAACTCTCGCAGAAATGGTTGGTGGATTCGCAAAGGTCGGTGAGCGCCACGTAAAGACCTTGCGCCTTACCAACCAACCCTCCAAGCCTCTCGTTCTCTCGCTCCAACTCCTCAACCCGCCTCGCACGTTCCGCTATTTCGCCTACATACGAGGGCGCAGCAAAAACGAGTTCGCCATCGTTGCACTTATCCACGCTGCCCACCGTCCTTCAGCAGGTCGGGGGTGTCTGTGAGGTTGCCAATGACTTCAAACGCGGACGGATCGTAGCGGTCGATGGCGTTGTGGCCGTATTCAGCTCTGACGAGTGGTATGAAGCGGCCTTCCGCGTATACCACCAGTTGATGGCAGAACGTGCCGTAATCGTCGGGTTGCGCGACCACATCCCCCTCGTATATCTCCTTGCCGTTCTTGTCCTTGAGTCCGGTGAACTCACCGACGGTCTCCGGCTCTACAGGGCAATGGAAGAACAGCCCCATTCCATCTGTGTTCACGATCTCGTAGCCCTCTCTGCCGACAGATAGGCAACCGTGCTCCCATCCTCCATCCTTGTGCTTGCCTCGGAACCGAATCT
>DUUV01000067.1 GCA_012841375.1 Candidatus Fermentithermobacillaceae bacterium | reverse complement strand
CAGAATGTCTGCATGCAGCCCTCGAGCCCAGACAGCATGGTGGCATACACACGTCGAGCATCGGTCAGGATACAGGCATGCAGCCCTCGAACTAGGTTGGGATGCGGCCTACCGACCTCGTGCCCGGTAGGAATACCAGAGCACCGGGGAGCCTGCGCCTAAGATTCAGGAGTACTGGGCGATAATCCTGCATCCCATGCCGGACTGGACCAAGGTGAAATTGACTACCTCGAAGCCATAGCGCCCAAGTTCTTTCAGGTAACCGGTCTTGCTCCGGGGTCTCGCCGGCACTTGGGTCAACTTGATCTTGACTTCCTTGCCCGCGTTGAAGGCGCTTCTTTCCTCGAGAGTAGTTAGGTCAGGGGCAAACACCTTCATGTACTCATCGAATGAGTCAATGGGTCCGTCATAGGCATCCTCTCGCAATAGCTCTATGAACAGCACCATAGCGCCCGGCTTGAGGGCCCGGCACAAGCCTCTCAGGTACCGGTCTCGGTCCGAGTCAACGACCAGCATATGGAGTAGCCTTGCATCGACGGCGAGGTCGAAACTCTGAGGCTCGAGGAAAGAAAGATCCGTGACGTCGTGCTGGATCAAGAATGCTTTGCCCACTGAGGGCCGGTCGCAAGGAATAGTTCAGGCCTCTCCTCAGCCTCTTCGAGCCTTTCCTTGGCCTTTAGGAGGGCAGAGGCAGCCAAATCCACTCCGACGTAGTCGAAACCCAGTGATACCAACTTGAGAGCAAGAGGGGCCTCTCCGCATCCCGGCTCTAGTACTCGAGGACGCTCCTCGGTCGACACATGAAGCCGCTCCTTGGTCGCGACTCGAGGATACTCCGTGACCGCCGCGGGGAGTGTGCCGGGTGTGGACCCACGTTCGTAGTAGGACTTCAGGAGCTCTTCCAACCCTTCGAAGTCTTCTTCCAGTTCGCATGGGAAAGCGGACCAGAAAGGAACACCTTGTTCGTATACTCTCTGGTAGCGGTCCTCGTAGGCGAGGTAATACTTGCGTTGCTTGTTTCCATCAGTGCTGAGCAACACTTCTGCAGATGCACTGGCTGCTCTAGCGGTTTTGGTAGCATCAATTCGGTTTAGGTCGCTTGAGTGGTTGCTGCCGGCTCTGTCCTTAGTAGAGGACACCTCTCACACCCCAAAGAAGTAATTGGGAATCTGGAAGGGACCAGCAATTATCGTGGTCTCTAGTTCGTCAATCAGAGGTTGAATCGGTCTATGGCGATAGCCCCAGTTGGTTCTTCAAGCTAAGTTGGGATCAAGTCACCGCTTTCCGGTGTGTTCGGGCCGTGATGTCTACTTAGGGTTCGTTAATCTAGAGTGCAATGGAGAGGCTCGGATACCCTGAAAAACCCCCAGTCATTCCACTTCCAGATGCTCATCTGCCTGAACTGGGGATTGTCGTAGTCGCCCTCCAACACCAGGAGCTCCGTTCGGCCGTCGCCGTCCAGGTCGACCACCTCCAGCTCGTAGTTGGGAGAGTCGAGATTGGATGACTGCCAGACAGGCTTCATGGCGCCGTCTACGAGTTTAAAGATGAAGAGATGGTTTCTCACGCTGGGGTCATCTTCGGCGACCCAGAAAGGCCTACAAGGACCAAAGCTTCCGCTTTTCCACACAGACAGGCTCACGTCGACAACTCCATCGTTGTTCGCGTCTCCCAGTGCAAAATCGTCGACCCACCAGGTCTCGGGTGTCTCCCAGATCAGGGTGGAGGCAGTCTCAACCGTCAGGCGGCCGTCCCGCAGTGCGACTCGCTCCACAACTCCGTCTTGGTCAAGGTCGAAACTCCGCTCCTTTACGAGCCTGCTAAGGGCCGCTCCGCCGGTGGCCAAATCCAGGTAGGCGTATCTGGCCGAGGTGACGTCCTCAGGGTCAGGGTCGTAAAGAGAGCCTACAGCCAGTTCGCTCAGGTTGAGATCCAGCCGTGACAGGACTTCAGAGGCTTCTAAACCCTTCAGGACCTCAGGCTGGGCATCCCGGTTGATGAGGACAGGTACGAACTCTATCCTCTCAACGCCTTCCTGGCCGATAGTGATCCGGGCGATTACTCCCTGACGCGTCTCCCTCGACCACCACTGGTCGAAGATGAAGTTGCCGAGGCTATAGAGGATGTAGCGGTCCCGGTATCGCTCTACCCGCTGCGCCACGTGGGGGTGGTGTCCGATGACCAGATCCGCCCCGGCGTCTATGGCAGCTCGGGCGGACTCAACCTGAAAGGCGTCAGGCTCCTCTGCGTACTCGGTGCCGGCGTGAAGCGAGACCACCACGAAATCTGCGGCGAGACGGGCATCTCTGATTGCGGCGAGCATTTCAGCTCTCTCTTGTTCGGTCGCGTGGGCTGAATGGCCCGTCGAGGTTGTATGGTCCGCGTGGGTCGTCTGGGCCGCTCGAACCGTGCTAAAGGAAGCGGTTCCCGGCGTATCCTCTCCCGCCTGATAGGAGGGAGGGGCGATTTCCGGGTCGGTGAAGGCGAGAAAGGCAAAACGCAGCCCTCTCACCTCGACCATTCGAGGAGCATAGGCCGATCTTGCGTCCGGACCTGCGCCCACCCATGAGATGCCGGCCTCATCAAGATAGCCCAGCGTGTCCAGGACACCTGAAGGCCCGAAATCGCCCATGTGGTTGTTGGCCAGGGAAAGTAGGGTGAAACCGGCGCCTGCCAGGGCATCTGCCATCTCTGGATCGGCCCGGAGCACCATCTCTCGTATGTCGATTGCTCGCCCCGGAGTGAGAGGGCATTCCAAATTACCGAAGACGATATCGCCGGCCTTCAGAAGGCCCTTTACCTTGGCAAAGGGGAGCCCCGTATCTCCGTGTTCGCTTATCCTGTCAGCAACGCCCCGAGAGAGCATTATATCGCCTACGGCCACTAGAATCGCCGGCTCACATTTGACCGGCAGGCTCATCCTGGCCTCCCTGAAGGCTGTGAACTGGTCTTCAGGCGGCGCTGGTACCCCTGGTGCCTCAGGTTCGTTCGGTGCCCCTGGCAGCACGTGTTCGCCGAGTACCACCAGTGCCTCAGGTTCGTTCAGTGCCCCTGGCAGCACGTGTTCATCGGGTACCACCGGTGCCTCAGGCTCGCTCGGTGCCCCTAGCAGCACGTGTTCGCCGGGTACGACCGGCGCCTCAGGTTCGTTCGGTGCCCCTGGCAGCAGAACTGCCGAGAGGCAGACCAGGATCGCCCAGACGACCAATAGGCCTGGCCTCTTCATTGGCTTCTGAAAACCCTGGTCTACTCCCGAGATGCGAGTTTGCCGCAACTCTGCGGCAGAGGATCCGCTCATTGGCCGACGAAGCTCCCGGTTCACCCCCGGACCACAAGTTCTCCTCAAATCGGCTGTATGAGTTCTCATTGGGCTATGAATGCTTTCGTCCACTCAGGCCTGGGTGGAGCGTTATCACTATCCAGCATCTCGCGCCACTTGGTGTCGGTCAGCCGGTCATTTATGGGCTGGGTGAACTCGTAATAGGAGAAGACGCCGCCCTTAACGATCCTGAGTTTGCCGTCAACCGGCACGACAGCGTAGAGTTCATCGATGTGGCCGATGGCTTCCTCCAGGACCCATCCGGTTGGGTCGGTCGCCACGTCTGCCACCAGGGCTGCCGGTTGGGAGTGGACCTGCGAACGGTGGAGCTTGACATCCGTGTCACGCAGGGCTTCCATCCAGAAGTGCTCAAGCTGGACGCCGTAGGACCGGATCAGATCGTATTCCTCATCGGTGAGGGGCAAATCGTCCAGTTCCTTTTCTGCCATGGTCTTGAGGGACAGACTGAGCTGCTCCAGGCGTTCCAGGCTGGTCCTGTCCCTCTCGCTCAGGAGCCCTCTGGCGTCGAGGCCCTCCCGGGTGGATTCTGCGAAGGCTCTGAGACGCTCGAAAAGCAAGGGGTACGGCTCGACATACCCCCGGTCGTCAACTTCCTCGAAGCCGCCGCCGGCTTCTGCGTAGAACTGCTTGATGTACAAGATGGTGTCATGTTTGAGCTCGGTCCAGCTTCCCAGAAACGTGTTGAGCTCTTTGCGAGCCCAGGCTTGGCTTCGCATGAAGGCAGGATATCCTTCGCCTTTGCTCTCGGTAAGCGGGAGGAGGGTGTAGAGCCAGTTCCAGTAGAGGTCCCGGGTCCATGTCTTCTCATCCAGGCCGGTGACATATTCGCGGACCTTGGCCATGTTTTCAGGGTATAGTTTGTAGTCGGTCTCACTCATGGAATCGAGGATGGTGTAGGCCTCGTCCGAACCCAGAGCCGCCGGGATGTCGAGGCCCTTGGGGAGCATCCGGCGCTGACCTTGTGAGTTCTCCTTAACGTCGCGGTAGCAGAGCCGCTGGAAGATGGCCGCATCAATGGAGAACCGCTGGCCCATGAAGCGGAAACCCTTGATCTCCTGCTCTCGATTGGGTTGGATGGTTTCGTCGAAAATGGGGATGGAGTTAATGGCAGGCGGCGCCAACTTGTCGGTAGCCTCCAAGAAAGCCGGCCACTTGTCCTGATCGATCAAAACTGCGTGGAGGTTGACATCCTCTCCGTAGACGTCCGCTATCACTTCCTTGAGCTGGAGATAGGTTATGTCGTCGCTCAGTCCTGCGAAAAACCCGGTCGTCTCGTAGATCCTGTTCCAAGCTTCGACATTGGAGCCCTGGTCCAGGGCCAGAACCATAAGGACCGCCGACTTCGTCTCATCTTCACTCTTCAGTCTGAAGGTCATCCGCCCGTACCACATCATCGCCTTGAAGTAGGCCTGCAGCACCTCGCTCCGGTCGTAGTGCCCCCGGGGTATGTATTGGGTGTAGTCCTCCTTAAGAGCCTCTACCGGATCGGTGCTTCCGCCCATGTTCATGAGCGGCGAGACGGCGATGCCCTCGTGGGCGGCAATCAGGTCGAGTTCTCCTTGCACCTCTTTCTCGACCTCCGTAGGCACGGTTACGGCGGGGTCCAGGAGCTTAGCAGCCACGGTGAAGAAACCCAAGTTTCGCTTGGCGGCGTTCTCCCAGTCCGTGCCCTTCAAGGCATCATGCTGCTCCTGGGATTTCTCCAGCATAGCCTTGCTGAGATCCTCAAGCTCAGAGGCCAAGTTTTCGGTCTCGACCGTCCTGAGCAGGAAGTCGAAGAACAGGTGGTAGGTATGCAGGAGCGAATCGGTGGTGACGATCTGCGCCACGGGGTAGTACCGGTTCTCCTCATAGAGCGAGAAAAACTCTCTATGACGCCCGGGTACCACTACAAAGCCGTTCTGAACCAGCAGTTCCTTGGCTGCGTCCGATAGTCTGAACATGTCTTTGTTGGTTATGTTGCTGAGATCCGTGGCTACTCCGGATGCTGCGATTTCGGCAGGCGGGAGGGTGGGTGTGCCAGGGTCGGCGACACTACCAGGGGGATCTTCCGGGGTACCGGCAGGATCCTTGGGAGTAGCAGGGTCATCGCTGGGGTTCCCGGGATCGCCGGGATCGTCGGGATCCCCGGGTTCGGTGGTGCCCGGGTTTTCCTTAGCGATGGGCGGTTCATCACCGGATGTAGCCGGAGTCCGCTTGTCACACCCGGCAATCATTATCATCATCACCAACAAGACCGCTAAGAGCGGCACCAAGACCAAGGCCGACTTCCTCAACAAAACGCGTCCCTCCTTGTTCCAGGCTTGCTTCTTTGACACCTGACGCCCCCCTTTGCGCCCGAGCAACACTTGAGGTGGGCCTTGCCCAACGCTTACGGCTGCCGCGATGGTTCTTCCTTTGCGCCCAGGCAAGATCTGAGTCCTAGGCAAGGTCTGGGTCCCAGGCAAGATTTGGTTCCTAGGTAGATGACGTGAGAGATCCGTACCGGTTCCGTCATTGGGCAGAAATCATTCACAGGCGTGTGTATTGCCATTGTTTTGGAACTGTCCCCCATGCGCTGCTCGACCTCACGGGCGAGTAACCCGTCAGAAGCTCGCATGGATCTTTGCCTCTCTCGGCTGCGCTACAGCGTGTGACCATGCTGGGGCTCTATAGCGCGTATTGCTCTGACAAGGCGACCGAAACCTTCCGGCGATTTCCGTCGTCTAGGCGGTTGGGCATGCGATCTGTCACATGGAACAAGGGAGAGTGAACGACGTGAGAACCAGACTCAAGGATCGGCTTCTCCACCTGGTGCTTAGAGCCCAACCTGCCTTTCGAGTCTGCCCGGCACCTAGAATCCAACCCGCCTTTCGAGTCCAATCGGTCGTTGGAGACCAGGCCGGCCACGTGAAGCTTTCCAGTGTACCGAGCGGTGCGTCCAACACGAACGGTGCGGCATTCCTTCTCATCATGGTACTCACCGTAGGTTTGGTTCTTGGACTCACGGCTTGCAGGACCAACAAGAGCGAGGGTTCTGCGCTAACGCCCACGGAGGAAGAAGTGATCAGTGCCTTTCGCCAGGCAGAGCTCGTCTACTCATGGTTCACAGGGTACAACCAGATCGAAGTTGACTCGAACAGCGTTGCATACGTAACCGGGGACCCATATTACGAAGTGAGGCAGGAGGACGTCACGAGTCGTAAGGAGCTTTACGAGCACCTCTGCTCGTATTTCCCGGAAGCCCTTGCTCAGGAGCTCATTGACCACAAAGTCCGCGACGGTCACCTGTTTGTCGACATCGAGGGAAGGCTCTATGTTTTCGGGGGTCATGTCGGTATCTACACGTATGACATGGTGGAGACGGAGCTGGATATTGACTACGTATCCAACGCGAAAATCATACTCTCGGCTTCGATATCCTGGAACCTGGATGGCAAGGTGCACAACTGCACCTACGACTACCTGTACGAAAAGGACGAAAGCGGTAAGTGGGTGTTCACCAACTTCCAGCTTCCTGCAAAGCTCTGTGTCGAAAGCGCTTTTTAGGTCTTAGCTATAGGCCAGAAATGTGAACTGGCTGTGCCAGTGTCAGCAGCGAGCTTTGATGACCCCGCCCCTCAGGTCAACTCTTGCGCCCAAGTCACTCTCCTTCTTTCTTGACCAGACCTAGGAAAACAGGCGGGCAAAGCCGCCGAAGTTAAGCGTTGACTTAATTATATCATCGTGTTATCTGTAATTAAGTAATCACTTAATCAAGGGGGAGCGTCTTGAAAAGCACGATAGCGGCGTTGAAGGCTATTGCAGACGGTACGAGACTGAGAATAGTGAAGCTGTTGCTACAGTACAACTACTGCGTTGGCGCGCTTGCTCGCCGTCTTGACGTAACGGAGGCCGCCATATCCCAGCATTTGAAGGTTCTTCGCGAGGCCGGCTTACTCGTCGGGGAGAAACGCGGACACTTCATGCATTACGATGTAGACCGCAATGCGCTGCGGGCACTTGGCGCTGAGTTGGAGGAACTGGCTGTAATTAAGAGAGAGGCATGCAAGCCCGAAGAAGAAGGTTGCGAGCAGCAAAGACGAGGCAGATGCCGAGCGCATGAGGCCGGCGGAGAATGCCCAGAGGAAGTACATTTTGCCTGCCATGGCCCAAATGCTGACGAAAAGGAGAACGGGCGCAATGGGCATTGTGAGTGTCAGGAATCTCAGAAAGGTATACGGTGATTTCACTGCGGTCGACGGTATCTCTTTTGACATTGGACAGGGTGAGATCTTTGGCTTCTTAGGTCCCAACGGAGCGGGCAAGACAACTACCATAAACATGCTCATTGGTTTGGCCAGACCTACCGGCGGGACGATCTGCATAGACGGTATCGACGGAACAAGAGACACAAAGAAAGCGCAGAGCACTATGGGCATCGTAGCTGACGAAAGCAATCTCTACGACGAAATGGATGGTTTTGACAACCTTTGCTTTTGCGCTTCGCTTTATGGCATGAGAAAGGACGAGCGTGAAAAACGGGCACATGAACTACTGGAGTGGTTCGGCCTGAAAGGTGCCGGAAAACGTCCTTTCAGGGCGTACTCAAAGGGGATGCGCCGTAAGCTCACCATTGCGGCGGGTATTATTCACCATCCGAAGATCCTGTTTCTGGACGAGCCCACAACAGGCATTGATGTGGAAAGCGCCAGGCAAATCCGCAGCTTGATTCTGGACCTGAAGCGGCGAGGCACGACGGTATTCCTTACGACGCACTACATTGAGGAAGCGCAGCGGATCTGTGACCGAATCGCCTTCATCGTGAACGGGAGAATCGTGAAGTCAGGCACCCTCGAGGAATTGATGGAAAACGCAGGGCATGAGCATATCATCAGACTGACGTTGAGTGATAGTGCGAATGGAGTAACGACCGACCTTCAGCACCGCTTTCCAACCCTTCATATCGAGGCAAAGGAAGAAAACGCTTGCTTCATATCGTCGCCGGAGAAGATCCCCGCCGGTTTTCCTGCGGCCCGTTTCATATCTTCTCCCCCTCACATATGGAGCGGACATGCTTAAGGGAGCAATCATGGGAACCGGGCACATGGACACATGGTT
>DUUV01000114.1 GCA_012841375.1 Candidatus Fermentithermobacillaceae bacterium | reverse complement strand
GGGGATGATTGCCTAACGACCACGGTGTCTTTCCTGATATCGGAGATCTGCCAGGCGAAGGAACCCAGGAGGAACTTGTCGCCCTCCCGGGCCTCGAAGACGAACTCCTCGTCCAGTTCCCCCAGCTTCACTCCGTCTTCGGTCCTCACGGTGTACAGGCCCTTGTCGGGTATGGTCCCTCCGGCCGAAACCGCGAGCATGCGGCTGTACGCGTCTCCGTCGACCCGTTCGTGGACGCGGTCGTACAAGACCCTGGGCCGGACGGGGATATCCCGGTCGTGCTCGTAGTCTCCTGCCAGCATGCGGAGGACGGCTTTCACGTCCTCCCTGGTGACGTCGCGGAACGGGTAGGCGCGGGGCAGGATCTCCATGACCTCATCCACGGTATATCCGTTGTCTGTTGCCATCGAGACGAGGTGCTGCGCCAACACATCAAGGCACAACCTCGGAGGACGGCACTTCTCTATGCCGCCGCGCCTCACGACCTCGGCCGCAAGGCCGCTGTAGAATCCCTCGGATGACGCCCGGGCGAATATCTTCATGACGCTGACCCTGTTCGGGTTGTGCCCCGACCGGCCGAGCCTCTGCATCGTGCCGGATATGGACCGCGGGCAGCCTACCTGGAAAACCTGGTCTATCTCGCCCACGTCAATACCCAGTTCCATGGATGACGTGGCGCACAAGAGACGCAGGTCTCCCCTGCGCAGCGCGTGCTCCACCTCAACACGCTGCTCCTTGGATATGCTGCCGTGGTGGGTTCGGGCGAAGCCCTCGCCGCCCAGTTGATTGACGTAGTAGGCAAGTTTCTCTGCATAGGCCCGCCCATCCACAAAGGCGATCACGCTGCGCGCTTCCAGGCAATACCGGTACACGGATTCGGCGATCTCTTGCCAGGCGGCATCCTTTCGTGGCGCCTTGTCAAAGCTGGGGCTGGTCACAACCAGCTCGATCTCCTTGTGCATCTTCGGCGCCGCGATGGTCACCGGATCCGGCGACAGCCACCGGGCCGCTTCCTCCAGAGGATCAACGGTCGCGGATAGCCCGATGCGCTGAAGCGGCTTGGGACAGAGCTTGTCTAGCCGCGCGACGGACAGCGAGAGGTGCGCGCCACGCTTGGTGTCGATCATCGCGTGGACCTCATCAATGATGATCCAGCGGGCAGTGCGGAGCACAGACTGCCCTGACCTTCCGGTCAACATGAGGTAAAGCGACTCGGGCGTGGTGATCAATATGTGCGGCGGCGACTTGACCATCTTGCGTCGCTCGCTCTGAGGGGTATCGCCCGTCCGGACTGCAACGGTGAGGCCTGTCTGCCCTTTCCCGATGAACGCCCCTGCCCCTGACTGGTCAGCTTCTCCCAGGATCCCTTCAAGTGGCCTTCGCAGGTTTTCCCGGATGTCGCCCGCCAAAGATCTGAGCGGCGACACATATATGAGGTAGAGTTCTTGTTTCAGAGTGCCCTGGCGCGCCATCTCAAGGAGACGGTCTATAAAAACCAGGAAAGCGGACAGCGTCTTGCCCGTACCGGTCGGCGCGGACACCAGCGTATGGTCGCCCGAAGCAATGGCGGGCCAGGCCGCCTCCTGCACCGCGGTGGGCGTGCCGATGCAACGCTCGAACCATCTCTTTGTATGCTCATGAAAGATGTCCAGAGAACCTATTGGCACCACCGTCCAGCTCCTGACGCAATCATACTACCCAAACGTCTGTTTTGCCAGAGCACATGCGGGACGGCTCATCGAATGCTCGAAAGGAGCTCCTGGATCCGGCGTTTACGGTTGCTTACCCCGTCTTCCTCGAGAGCAAGCGCGTCCTCTAGGGCTTCTCTGAACTCCCTACCACGTATAAGCCCTGGGTGTTCCTCATTGAGATCGGCCAACACGTCTATGGAAGCCCACCGCACGAAGCGGGCGCGGTCTCCAGTGAGAACCCTGAGAAGCAGGTCGCCTACGCCGACCGGACGTGAGTCAGCGCAGTTGTTTCCAGTCGATCTACTCCACTGGTTCCGCAAGTCCTCTGTGTGGGGTTTAGCGTCGCGCTTTTTCCGACACTAGGTATGTTAGGGGCAAGCTAGTTGGCGGCATCCGCAAGTGCTCGCGGAGAGCTCAAGACCTAGAGCTCCTTGTCGGCAGGGCCCCAGGCCAGACAGCTGGAGATGACTACGGCGCCGGATATCAGCGCGACTCCCTGAAGGGCTATCTCCCCCAGGCTCCAAACGAGGCGATCGCGCACGACGCTCCGTAGGGCGACGGCCTCAAGCACAAAAACGCCTATCGCCAATACAGTGATAGCGGCGGCCTCGAGTATGTACCTGGTCACCATCTGCTCCTTCGACGCGCCGATCATCAGCAGTACCAGGCCTTCGCCTCGCCGAGACGACAGGCGGAGGTACAGGCTGTTAGTTACCGCAAAAACGGTGCTCGCGAGTAGCGCTATGAGAAGCACCTGAACCGCTCGGTTCACCAATGGGACAAACTCCCTCGTCGCTGCCTCCCGGGCGTAGTTGGGTGTCACGGTGACACCCTGAAACGCAAAGATTTTGCCTGTTACAGCCCTTATTGTCTCTTCGGTACGCTCGCTACAGAATACTAGCAGCGACCGAAGTGGCTGATCCTGCAAGAAACCTATAAACCCCCACGGAGTCCTCATCGTGTTCTTGAGCACTCCGACAACTCGATAGGTGGTGCTGGAGCCTGCACCCATGCTCTCCCAGGCTTCAGAGGACTCGCCTAGTGACAGGCCGCAGACGCCGAGAAAATCCCCACCGGCCGCAACCTCGAAGGGTTCACGGGGCAACCGACCCTCAACGACCAGTTCGTCCAATCCGATGCCCGGGTCGCTTGTGTCCACATGCCGGCACTCCACCCAACCGCTCTGAATCCACCTTCTCTCAAGGCCCATGGGAGCCACATGAGCGACTCCGTCAAGTGCGCTGATCTGGCCTATGACGTCCGCATCAATCTCGCCCTGCGAAGTCACGGCAATATCCTCAGGGCCACCCATCCGGAAGGCGCTCGAGACCGAAGCCTTGATCCCCAACACCGTCTTGGAATAAACCACAAGCATCAGCACCGCGGTGGCAACCAGGCAGGCAGCAACCGCGATCTGACGGCGCTCCCTCACAACTAGCTTGAACAGCGTTTTCTGGACCTCCACTAGCAGGCCTCCTCTCTGACGGTACCGGCCTTAAGAGTCAGCACCCGATTGCCGTACTCCAGGAGAGCGAGGTTGTGGGTGGCAATGAGGGCACCGCAGCCTGAGGCATCCACGATCCTGCAGAGAAGGCCCATGAACAGGCTGGCGTTCCTTTCGTCAAGGTTGCCGGTCGGCTCGTCAGCGAAGATGATGCTGGGAGAGTTAATGAGCGCGCGACAAATGGCAACACGCTGCTGCTCCCCTCTTGACAAGGTAGCCACGCTCGAATTCGCCTTAGCGGCGAGCTCGACCGCCTCAAGCAGTTCCCGGCACCGCGTCAAAGCCTCATGTTTCGGCTTTCCGGCCAGAAGGCTCGGGAGAATGACGTTCTCTTCGACCGTCAGTCCTGATACCAGGTTGAACTTCTGAAACACGTAACCGATGCGCTCTCGGCGCAGCTCGAGTAGCGTGGAGTAGCTTGCCCCACTGAGATCCACTCCGCAGAGCTTTACGGAACCGGAGTCTGCCTTTACAAGACCGGCGGCTATATTCAGGATGGTGCTCTTCCCCGACCCTGAAGGTCCGACCAGAAACGTCCTGTCTCCAGGATGAATGCTGAAGGTCGCGCCATTTAGCACCGGGGTTCCTTCACCGTATGACTTGTGGACAGCACTCATCTCCAGGATCTCACTCATAGTCGTCCAAAGCCTCCAATTCGGGCAACCTTTTTATCGAAGAAACTGCTCTCAAGAAAGCAGCAAGACCCATCAACGCGACCGGGGCCAGTACAAAAGCGCTCAAGTCGGCAACCGAGAAAGACACCGTCCGGAAGACTGGGAACAGGAGTAGCCTAGACAAGAGCACCCCGGCAAGCGAGCCGACAAACGCCGAGAGCGCCAATGGCAGCGCCACTACGGCAGCCGCTTGGGTCTTGCCGACGCCCAACACCTGGAGAAGAATGATATCCTTAGCATCTGTCGATATGACGTATGCGGCAGTGGTTAGCGACATAATCGCGGCTACGGAGAGAATAGCCAGCCACAGGAAGTGTCCTGACTCCTCGATCGCGCTCAGCTCCGCTGTAACCCCGTACAGAATGCGTGAGCTTTCGAATACTTGCCATCCACCGCCTCCAGCCAGGTTGGCTAGTGCCGGTTCACTCAGGCTTGCATCCGAAGTGGCCCAGTTGACGTAGGCGTGACCGCCTGTGACACCCTGCAACCATTCGAGGCGACAGATGAGAGCATCAGGGCAAAAGACCTCATTCGTCACAGCCACGATGGTCACGTCAATCCATTGGCCGTTACCAAAGTCCACATAGTTGATCCCCTCTTGAGGACGAGGAGCACCTATGAAGTTGGGTGAACCTTTGCCGGGCGCCACCATGGGCACAAAGGCTCTGACGCGAGTGCCCGGGGTCATTCTGTCACGAATCTCGGGACTCTGCGTGTTCAATATCGCCTGGTTGGGCTCAAGCCGGTCGAACATGCTCTCGGACACGGAACCAGATGAAAAAGAGGTTCGGCCCAGTATGCGCCACTTACTCTCGCTGCCGGTGCCGGTCGAGACCATGACGGGCAGGTTAAGCATCAGGCAGGAAACGTGCGGCAAATCCGTGACATCGTCCGGGGTAAACAACCCCCAGCTACAATGCCGCTGGTACTGCCTACGAGACAGCATTCGCAAGAGGCGTCCGCTCTCCGGATTCACCAAGATACCTCCCTTTGCCCTTGTCAGTCCTTGGTAAGAAAGGTTAGCATCGCATCCACCCAGGTCTTAACCTGCTAGCGCGCACTCTCAAGTTGCGTGCGGTCTCTCGGCTAGGCTGCTTCGAGAAATCTCCTGAGTAGCACCACAAGTCCTATCTCCCAGACGTGTGAGCGCCGTCACCCAGAACGCTTGGTTGCGTGAACGGTGCCTCCAAACGACGTAGGTGTACGCGAACACAAGGCCGGGTAGAAAAGCGGTAGCTACGGCAACCCGATGATGAAGATGCAGTGCCGAAAAGGCGAGCGCAGCACACACACATTGACCGGTCTTCCCAAGACCCGCCGCCGACGCGACGCGAACGGGCAACCACTGTCCCAAGATGGTTTCGATAAGGGGAAAGACAACAAAAGCCATCATCACCGCCGGCATCTCAATGCCGAAAAACTCCTGGGAACGGAGTTCACGTGGAATCGTGTACGTGGCTGCCACAGGCAACCTGGCAACAACCGACACGAACCCCATGATCGCGGTAAACCAGAATGGGTTCAGCCTGTTCGCTTGGCTGACCATACTTCCGAGAACCATTCCACGCTGACCATCAGACGACATAGTTGGGTCACCTCCGATAAACGATTGTCGAAAGCGACTCGCCGTCCATCTGCCGGGTAAAGACCGGTCAAAGGATGCCCTCTGGCTACCATACGTGTGCAGTCTCGGTTAGGTATGATTGCTTAAGCTAAAATTTCCCAATACTGTTGGGCTGTTGGGGTGTGGGTGGTTGGGCTGTACGGTTGTTATGTGGTTGGCTAGGGGCCACTTGTCGCAGCACGTACCCGGAGGAACACCGGACCCGTTTGTAGAACCCAGAACTGCACCACTTTTTTGAAAGGGAGAGAAGCGATGATAGCGATCACCAACGCGAAGATTCATCCGGTAGATGCTCCCGTGATCGAAAAGGGTTCCATCCTCATAGACGGCGGCAAGATCGTGAAACTGGGAGCCGTCATCGATATCCCGCCAGGGGCTGAAATCATTGACGCCGGCGGCCGTTCCGTTTTCCCCGGCTTCGTTGATGCCCACTGCCACGTCGGTATGTGGGAAAGCGCAATCGGCTTTGAGGGCGACGACGTGAACGAGATGACCGATCCCGTAACTCCCCACATGAGGGCAATCGACGGCTTCAACCCCCTCGACCAGACTGTGAAAGAGGCTTGCCAGGCAGGGGTGACACTGGTAGCCACCGGCCCGGGCAGCGCCAACCCCATCGGTGGGACTTTCATGGCTATAAAGACCTACGGACACAGGGTAGACGACATGATCGTTAGAGATCCGCTGGCCATGAAGATCGCCTTTGGGGAGAACCCGAAGCGAGTCTACAACTCCAAGAACAAGACGCCCATGACCAGGATGGGGACTGCCGCTATCTTGCGCGAGGCCCTCGGCAAGGCCGTGAGATACAAAGAGCAAATCGAGCGCGCAGGGGACGACGCGTCGAAGCTGCCGGCCTACGACGCCAAGATGGAGGCCCTCCTCCCTGTCGTTAGAAAGGAAATCCCCCTGAAAGCCCACGCTCACAGGGCCGACGACATTTTCACCTCGATCAGGATCGCCAAGGAGTTCGGCCTCGACATAACGCTGGACCACTGCACCGAAGGTCACCTCATAGCGGAAGACCTGGCCGAGATCGGAGCCAAGGCGATCATCGGGCCGTCGTTCGGCCACAAGAGCAAGTTCGAGCTCACCAACAAGACTTTCGAGACACCCGGGATTCTCGCCAGGGCCGGCGTGAAGGTAGCCATCATGACCGACTCACCCGTTGTTCCGTTGTCGACGCTGCCGCTCATGGCGGGGATGGCCGTTCAGGCGGGCATGGACAAGGAAGAGGCGCTGAAGGCCATCACGCTGAGTGCCGCCGAAATCCTCGGCCTCCAGGACAGGGTCGGCAGCCTAACCCCCGGAAAAGACGCAGACCTTTGCATCTACGATGGCGACCCCATGGGGATAACCGGCAAGGCGTGGATGGTCATCATAGACGGCAAGGTAGTGTACAGGAAGTAGGGGTCTTGAATCGGGTTTCGAGTCGGGTTTCGAGTCGGTCTTGAGTCAGATCTCGAGTCAGGTTCCAGTCAGGTTCCGGTCAGATTCGAGCCAGGCAGCCCGTTCTCGTGCGCGGGCTGCCTCGTGTTTTGCCGTGTCCGTTACCAATCATCTTTGAGCATCGCTTGTAGAATCTCCACGCATCGCCTCTTGGTCGATTCTTCCTTGTAGTAGAGATATCTACTGACGATGCGAAATCCCCACGCCAGCGCGAAAGTGCTCCGTATGAGATCCTCGTTCATCACAAAGTCAACACCGCGTCTTCTTGCGCCTCTGCAGTACCCTTCTATGATGCGCTTGCGAAAGCAGGGTAGAAGCGACACATCTCTGGACGTGTAGACGAAAGCTTCCATCAGCGCATCCACGGCGTCTTCGCCCATTCTGCCGTACCGAAGCTGGAACGCACGGCCGGATAACGTCGCAGGTACGGCAAGTCCCGTTGTCCGTTAAGGTGGAATTCCGCTTGAAGCTCGCCTAGTTTCTCGGCGGCAAGCGCAAGTTCAGAGGCGTGCAGCTCCGTGCTGCCCGTCGCCCCTTCAACGTACTCCATCCAGATGTGAGTAGACTCTTCGGCCTCGTCAAGCAAATAGCAGCGCGGCATCTTGATGGACGGGAATAGCCTCCGGTCAAGTCCATCTTTGTAGATGGCGTATTCCCGCCGCCAACAATCAGGATCACCGTGGCGATCCCACTTCAGCTGGGTTTTCAGCACGAGTGAGAAAGGGCGAACGCCGCCCTCAATGAAAGCCCGACCAGAGATCCTGCGCACATCGCCGACTGTTCCGCCCCCCAACACCTCGATGGCAAATTCCGCACCGGCGACATGCGTGTCAAACATCTCGCCAAGTACGCTAGTGAGCGACGGTTTTCTAATGTCCGGCATTGTCATCTGTTCCTGTGGGAAGAGGTCATGGGCTGGGAGAAGGAATGCTGAGACTGGCCGCATCAACAACGATCTTGGCGTCAGCCATCGCCCGCGTAGCGTCTTCCTCCGAATACTCAAGGGTGGGAACGAAGTCAATCTCGCCGTAGAAGGCGAACTCCCGTTCTTTTCGAAGCCAACGGGAGATTTCCCGGAGCCGGTCCGCCTGAGCCGCAATCTCACTGACAAACATCCGGCGGTACTCCACGATTAAGTCCCCTACATCGTGTACCTTCGGCGGCTCCACTCCGATTTGGCGCAACATCCCCTTAAGCGCCAGCTCGACAACCTCTTGGGCTTCTCTTACGACGTCCGAAAAAGCACCTTCCTCGTAGAGCACGTTCAGAGTCTTAAGGCGAGCCTTTGCCTTGAGAAGATAGCTTTGGGCTAGGGTCAGGTTATTCATATCTCGAACACCTCCCCTGCTTTGAGGTCCGGCTTCAGCACCCAGTGCCAGGCCCCTCCTCTTTTCACGCGTATTGAGCCCATCTGGGTGAGCTTGGCCTCCAGTTCCCGAAGATAGGTCGCAAAGAACGAACCGCGGTCAAACAGAATCCTAGAGTCGCTGACCATGTCAAGAAAGAGCAGCCCCCCGAGGGCCATCTCAGATTCGGTTCTGAAAACCGGGGACAGGCGCGTGGATACACCTTGGGCTTTGGCCTGCGCGAGGTCAGGTTCTAGAGCCCGCTCCGCATGTTCGAACTGCCTGACACGAGACATGCGCCCCGACGGCAAGGTCCTCGCTATCAAGAGCAGGTCAATGTCTGAACTGGGGGTGGGCGTACCCCTCCCTACTGAGCCAAAAACCACCAGACTCGTCAGATCTGCACCGTAGACGCTGACGGTTTCATCAAAAAGACGTGAGAGCAGGGTGTCGAAAACCCCTCTCAGCGTGCTCTCTCTACTCGGCGTCAAACGCTCCATCTGTTGCCTCCCCGGCAGTTTCTTCTCCCACATGTTACCACATAGGGGATACATCATGCAGACGGTGTCTCTCTGTACATCCGGTAGACCATGACAGTAGTAGCGTCAGCATCGTCGGAGCAGTCCAAGTTCCCAACCACCAAGAGGTTTTCATTATACCCCAGGATCGTGATCCACGACCGTGGGTTGTCGATGTGAGCAAGCAAGCGGGAGTCCTCCGGTCCGACCAACCGTACGACCCATTCGTCCTCGAGAGATAGGACGCCTACGACATGGTCGCCGTAGACCGGCTCAGTGCCGGCGAACTGCCAGAGACCATCGCATACCTCCACCGGTTCTCCGCCTTTGAATGCATACCACAGCTTGGACCCCTGCAACGAGGAGTCGACGAACATGGAGGCCACGTAATAGAGGCCCATGCCCGAAGGATCCACGAACACCATGTCGATACTGGGGTCGTCGAACCCCGGCAGAGCCTCAAGGTCCGCTACGCGAACGGCTTCCACCTCACTCGATACGTCCACCACCATCGCGCTGTCATAGGACAGGGCGCCGGGGCGGGCGTCCGGTGGAAATCCCTGGCCGCCCTCAGCAGTCCTCGGGATGCCTGCCAGGAACCCGACGGTCTTGGAATTCCGGGCCCATCTGGCGTGGGCGAGGGTCTTTCCGGGTACCTGGATAGCCTTCTGGATCTCGCCTCCCGGCGTCAGGACCGTCAGACTCGACGCCATGGGAAGCAAGCTGTCTTCACCCTGAAAAACCTCATAACGCTCCCAAAGCGTGAGTTCGGCTGCATTGGGCTTCTGACTGGCAGTATAGGCGAGGATGTAGTTGCCGTCGGGCGACCACTGGGGCAGGAAGCTCTTGGTGGCTCCCGTGGGAAGGAGGGGACGTTCCTCCCCGGTGGCAATATCCAAAATGTAGATGCCTTCCCTGTCCTCTTCGTGCAACTCATACACAGCATATTTGCCGGAGGGTGAGATCCCGATGCTGAAGAGACCGTCATACGTAGGAAGGTCGCCCTTAACGAGCTTCAGCGATTCTCTCTTGATGTCATACTCCCAGAGGGCCTTCGACACGTGAACGTACACTTTGGAGTCGCTTTCGACAAAGGTCACCGAATGGAAGGAGCCGCTCTCCAGCTCTATGAAGCCGAGTTCTTCTGTCTTGGGAACCGCTACGTCCCCCAGCATGATGGCCACTCCGTGCTTGCCTTTGTTGGGCCCCTGCACTTGCTTTCCGCTCACAAGAAAGACGCACGTTGTGGGCGAGGTCCATCCGATCGGCACCTGTCCTGTGTATCCGCCCGAATCCTGGTTGCGTACGGTGTTCAGCACCACGTCGCCGGTATCATCCTCCAGAGACACTGCGACAATGTGGAGTCCATCATCGTCACTCTGTTCGGCCAGAAGATACTCACCTTCGGGCGATATGGCGTGCCCAGGATGATCGGTGTAGAGGTCACCGCTCAGCTCTTTCGTGACGCCCGGCTTGGGGTCCAGGACCAACTCCGTACCGCCTGGAGTCTTGCTGGAACACCCTGCGAGGATGATTGCCAGCACAAAGACAAGTAGGCTTAACCTTTGCTGCAACTTGTGCTTAGAACAGTGCGCCTTCAATGGAGTCCACCTCCGATAACGTCGATCTACTTCGTAGACGCAATGCAGGTCAGGCTGGGTTCCATGGGGGAAAGATCGGAATGAGTTCTCTAGTATAGGTGGCGGGGTGAGCTCTCTTCGGCAGAGGTCGGACTCAGTTCCGTGCAGTGCCTCGATGAAACTTCCCACTGGCTTCCAAGGGTCTATAGTAGTGAAGGGTGGTGTGGATGGCCGACAGGTCCACTCTGGTTCTCCATATCAAGGCGGCGCAGAAAGGTGACGGTGAAGCCTTTGCCCGCCTGGTTGAACCATTCGAAGCGCGGCTGTATCAACTGGCCTTAGGCATCACCGGGAACCACGAGGACGCCGAAGATGCGTGGCAAAACGCCCTCCTGAGGGCATGGAAAAGCATAGGCCGGGTGAAGGACTCGGAAGCCTTCCGGTCTTGGATTTCGAGAATCGTGGTGAATGAATGTCGCCGGGTCTTGCGGTCGCGGATATCCAGGGGAATATCTGGCGGCCGATCCCGCGCGGTTTCCATACCGGACGGTGAGCATCAGGTCGCGCTCGGTTTGGACGGGAGCGTTGACGGCGAAGCCATGGGGGCTACACAAGACGTCACCCATGAAGTCGTGGACCAAATGGCAGTCCTCTCGCATCTGCAAGCCCTTCCTCAAGAACAGCGTGAGACACTGCTCCTTAGATTCTGGCTTGATATGCCGCTCCAGGACGTGGCCAGGGTTACCGGCGTGCCGTTGTCGACAGCTAAGTCCCGGTTGTACAGAGGACTTGAGGCGCTTGAACCACTACTCAAGCGGGAGGGATTCGGTCATGGCGGAAGTTCACGCTGACCTGGAAAGCTTGTTGGAACGACCGGTCAAGGACTTCCTATCGAAAGGGCTTTCCGGAGCAAGGCCCAGCGTGAGCGCAAGAGCCTTCTCTACGGACGCAAGGGTCCACGGGCGGAGGTCCTTTATACGGTGGCACCTGGTTGCGGTTGTATGTGCGTTAGCATGCGTTGTCGTCACTCTCCTCAGGGTTCCCTCCGTGAATCGAGCTTTCGCCTCGGTGCCTCTCCTAGGTGACGCGTACACCTCCTTTCTCAAGCAGGTGAACCTCGATGCGGCCTACCAGGCTGGACTCCTGACCAGACTCGACAGGACTGTAACGAAGGACGGGCTGATTCTGACCGTCATCGATGCCGGCGTCGATGGGGACGAAATTGTGGTGTCTTACTCCATATCCCCCGCTTCAGCCGCTGAAGAAGACCCCGACAGCATCTGGGCAAGAGTTGCCCGAGGAGAGATCCTGCTCGTCGTGGGTGTCGGCGGCCACGGAACCACGGCCTCTCTTGAGACTCCGAATGAGGAATCAAATAGGGTCTACGGAATGGTTCGGGCCAACAAACCAAAAGGCTTTTGGAGTCTGTTCGGGGCAAGGATCACACTGTCTCTTGAGGCCAATGAGAGGGAACCCTACTTCGACCCTCCTTTCGAGCAAGGCGCATGGAAAGCGGGTCGCCTCCTGTATTCATGGGAGATATCGGTTCCGGTTAGGGCAGTCGAAGTGGAACCGACAGTCGTCCCCATTAATAAGGAACTGATTGCCGGAAAAGACATTATCGTCCTCGACCGGCTGATCCTGACGCCGTGGCGCACGGTCATTCAATATACCGTTCGCAACGCTCAACCCGGAATAACTCCGAACAAGCAATACTGGCAATTGCTTGGGGATTGCCTCTCCGTAGGGACGAGCGATGGCAGACCCGTCCGCCTCATTGGGGGCCCAGCCCCTGAAGGTTGGGGCTTCGAGGAGGTTGGACACGGTGAAGCCCAGTTTGAACCCGTCGCCGGACGGGATTTCGCCATCATGTTCAAGACCCCCTGGGGTGAGTCAACCACTCTCAGACTGCCTCTTGAGGAAAAGGCAACAATCTCCTGCTTCGAGGGCGAGGGCGCTCTGAAGGTCGAAGCCGTCAAGAACCTCGAAGGCGGTCTGGAGGTCACCCTCCGCCTCGAATCGGAGCTAAGACTACAGGACGCGGGGGTTCAGTTGGTGGACAACCAAGGCAGACCCGCGAAAAGGGGCCCCTTCGTGAGATACGGCCGCGGAAACACTGTTACTGTCCCCTTTGTAACCAACCTGGATTCTGGACCATACCACCTCGAGGTAGACCGACTGTTCGCCTTGGAGCCGCAAGGCACCGTGGTGTTCGAGGTGAAGGTATCAGGGGATACAGGCAGGTAACAGACCACAGTGCGGACACATCTGCCAGGAGTTCAGGTGGGAACCGATGAGGCATATAGCCCAACCAGGCAAGACCAACCGAGCAGACCGTCCCGGAAGTCGTCATCCTTGAAGCCGATTGTGAGGAAGAAGCCCGGAGGCTCATGGAGGCCGATCCAACCGTGGCAGAAGGCATCATGACTGCCGAGCTCTTCCCATACAGTGTCGCACTGCTAAGAGGCGCCGTTAACTAGGATAGTCCCTCAAACATCGCCCATGCGGTCTCCGGTGTCACGCCCTTAGCGCTGAGCTCAACGAGGACGTCGCCATACAACACACTGAACCGCATCCTGTAGCCTGTGTTGTCGTCTCCCGCGTCGTCAACCGTATATGATCTGGCGCGGATGAAATCGATGGTGAGGTCCTCCGCCCTTACTATCGGGTTATCCACGATCGACCTCAATTCCACGGGCACCGATTCTGCGCGTGGGATCGGGTATAAGCTCAGGTCGTAAGTTTCAGGCGCAGCCACATCCACGACGCGAGCAGTATCGTCCTGCTTCATCCTTTCCACTGTCCACGTGACGTACTTGAGACCGCTGGACCACGTGATCCAGAGATAATCCTGGCGCTGGTTGAAAACGCGCCTGCCCGACTCAAAGGCAAACCCCTCCGGCGACGCGCCCGGCACGTAAGCTCCAAAATCCGGGTCCTTTTCCGCCTCGGCAAGCGTCACGTCGTCCTCGCGCCACTCAGGAATGTAGTCTGGACTCACTTTGCTGAGGTCGGCGGCGCCGCTTCCGATAATCCATGCGACGAAGACCGTGATCTCGTCCCGTACGCTTTCATCTCCGGCACCCTCAATGTAGTACCCGGTCTCTCCGAGGACAAATGCCGCGTAATGCAGCATTGGACGTCTGTCTGAGGGACTCTCCCAGAAGCCGGCTGTCACTGAGATCCCCCTCACGTCGGTGCTCATAGCCCCGTCAGGGTACCGGACGTCCATGGGGACCGCGCCGTTGGCCATCACGATGCTCACAACTCGTCCGGTTTCCTTCCGCTCACACCTAACGGTGACTTGGAGGACCTCTCCCTCCCCAGAGAATCCCGCTTCGGCGCTCACTCTGTAATCCTCATCGAGCCGCCGCCACGCATCACCAAAGAGCGAGGCAACCTCATCCTTCGAGAGCTCCTGCGTAAAATAGCCACGGATGTACCGCTTTGCCGGAGACACATCTCCCTGTAACGGCGAGGTGTCCCCTTCCACCCGGTTGAACACCAAAGCAACGGGCGGGACTGCGATCCGCAGTGGGTTCACCAACTGTGGAACTATCCGAATAGCCAGAGCCATGGTCGCTGCGCATGCCAAGACCAATCCAAGGCGTCTGACGCTTAGAACACGCCTCGTCTCCGGCTTCCTCGCCACCAGCGTACGAGGTGTTGAAGACGTCTGCTCTGCCAGCCCCTTAGCCCCCCGCGCCTGCGCCTGTGACGATTGCTCTGTCGCCCGCCTATCCCGCTGTGTCTCTACTGACTGCGCTATCCGGCTCATGATCTTCCTGTGGAGATCCTCATCCACCACGATCCGGTCCATATAGGTCCGGTAGTCCACGCATCCCTTGCGGTCTTCCCGGATGCCGTTCATAGCGCTTCCTCCTTCAAGAGAGCCCCTAGCCTTTGGCGCGCGCGAGTTAGGAGGCTCCTGACGGTAGACTCCTTCTGGTCCGTTACCTCGGCTATCTCCCTCGTCGAGTAGCCTTCGTAGTAGAAAAGGTGCAGGACAATCCGGTACTTGGCAGGCAAGGACAGGATCGTCTCCATGAGCTCACGTTCACCCTCGAATCGTGCCGGGTAGGTGTCGAGGAGCGGTCCGGTCTTCTTCCACCACGTGGACCGCAGACGGTTCCGGCATAGGTTGACCGTCACCCGCAATAACCAGGCGATTTCGTGTTCAGGGGACTCAAATTCCGGCCGCTTCTCCAGAACCTTGATGAAGACATCCTGGACGACATCCTCAGCGTCCGCCCTGTTCCCCATGACGGCAATGGCGGCTCTGTACAGCCTGCTCTCGTGCTTGCGGACGAATTCCTCCATTGGTCCCGTCAGCCTCATCAGCTCCGTTTGCACCGTCGGGTCCATCGGCCCTCCTCACGACCTAGTTGAACCTCGGCGCACGCTCACTCCATATACGATCGAGAGGCGCGGATTGCTGCAGGCCATAGAACAACTCACCAGTGGGTTCGGGGGGCTGCCTAGGCCCGCTTAACGAAGTATCGCAGCACTGTCCTTATCTTCTCAGGAGCCGTCCGCCTTGGGTCACTCATGTAGATCTCGCGGTGGATGTGGCCGATTCGTATGAGTCCCTCCGAGGCGCAATACTCATCCATCTTGGCGAAACTGGCAGGCTCCGAGTCATAGCTGCCGATATGAGTCATCTGTACGGAAAGGCCATCGGTTATGGTCTCCAGGTTGACGCGAGAGAGGTCGGGCGCATCCTTCTTCTTACCGGACATATCCTTCACCATGTCAAAAAGCTCTTGAGTAACGAAATCGGGTTGGCGGATCATGAGACGCCACAAAAACGAGTTCTTGTCCACCGGCAGTTCCGGTTCCGCTTCGGCGTTCGAGGCGGCGCCCCGCGGCATGTCCCAGAGACCTTCCAGAGGAAAGACCGTGTACTGGTAGTAGCCCTCGGGCTGAATCCCCTTCTTCGGCAGCATCTTGATGCCGTAGGATACCGCGTAAAGTGCCTGCAAGGCTGCCTGGAACTCAGGATTGTCGTTTGGGTTGCCATGGCCGTCAATCACGGCGTACAGAGCGGGCGGAACATCGACTAGAACCGGCTTTGTCGGCGGAAGATACAGGGTCTTAAAATCCTTCCTGTAGTCTAGGCTCTTCACGGCAACCACTCCTAGATTGGCGATTCGGCACCAAGCCTTGGTATTCGCAGCTAGCTTCGCCGCGAAGGATAGGTCGACTATGTACGCGATATGTTGCCTTCCCAGGTGCTCATCTTGACTGCTTCGCCTTCAACAAACCACCGAGTGGTTACCGACTTTGTCTCGGTGTAGAAAGCCACGCCGTCCTTTCCGAGGACATGGAGGTCACCGAAGAAGGAGTCCTTATGTCCGCTGAAGGGAAAGACCGAGATAGGCACCGGGATGCCGACATTGACGCCCACCATCCCCGCGTGGGTCTGTCGGACAAACTCTCGAGCGTAGTACCCGCTCTGAGTGAAGATGGCAGACCCATTGGCGAACGGATTGCTGTTCATAATGGCCAATCCTTCGTTGAAATCCTTGACACGCTTTATGAACGTCACAGGACCAAAAACTTCCGAATCGCCGGCCGTCATGCCGGGTTTCAGGTGGTCAAAGATGGTCGGGCCGACGAAGAAGCCGCCTTCGTATCCCTTAACGACTGCCCCGCGGCCGTCAAGGATCAACTGGGCTCCTTCCTGGATGGCCTTCTCAATCCATCCGAGTACGAATTGCTTGTGCTCCGCCGATACCAGTGGGCCCAACGCGGTACCAGGGTCCCACGCCGGACCCAGCTTGCGCTTCTTGGCTGCTTCCACGAGCAATGAAGCGAACTCGTCCGCTATGACCTCTTCGACGCATACCACGGGAAGCGCCATGCACCGCTGCCCCGCGCACCCGAAGGTGGAGTTGATGATCGCTGCGACGCTATTGGGCAGGTCCGCGTCTCTCAGAACCAGGGCGTGGTTCTTGGCCTCGCACAGAGCCTGGACCCTCTTTCCGTGCGCCGCGGCCTTCGCGTAGACCTGCCTGCCGGTAGAAGTCGAACCGACAAAAGATATACCGTTCACGTCCGGGTGAGTGAGCAGGATCTCCGCTTCGTTTCTGCTGCAAGTGACGAGGTTGACGACCCCCTTGGGCAGGCCGGTTTCGATGAGGAGCTCAAGCATCCGGATGGCCGTCATTGGGGTCTGGCTGGAGGCTTTGAGGACGAACGTGTTGCCCGTGGCTATGCACAGCGGAATCATCCACCCAAACGGTATCATGGCCGGGAAGTTGAACGGGACGATCCCGGCGAAGACACCGACGGGTTCGCGGTACATCGTCGTGTCGAATCCGCGCGAGACGTTGAATAGAGCGTCCCCTTGCATGAGAACAGGAGTGGAGCACGCCAGATCCATCGCTTCAATGGACTTCAGCACGTCGCCTCTCGCTTCGTCCAGGTTCTTGCCGAGCTCCCGGCATATTAGCATGGTCAGTTCGTCCAAATGCCTGTCAAGCACCGCTCGATAGCGAAACATGAGGTCCGCTCTGCGAGTCACCGGGGTCGACGCCCAGGCCGGGAACGCAGACCTGGCCGCTTCGATGGCTTCGTTCACTTCGT
>DUUV01000148.1 GCA_012841375.1 Candidatus Fermentithermobacillaceae bacterium | reverse complement strand
CACAGCTCCTCATCATAGGTCTTGAAGATCCAGTAATCCGCAAGGATCGCGCCAGCCTCGACAGCCTCATGAACCTTGTACCCTTCCGAACCGTGGGCCGTGTCGCGCTTGGAGAAGTGCAGCCCGGTAGCCTCTAGCACGATTGGGTCGCTCAACCGGTGAGTGATCTCATGGACGAAGGTGAAATACGCCCTGTACCCATCCTCGCCTTCTTCGGGCAACGGGACGACGGCGCCTACCTTCGGCCCGTCTGACAGTCCCCAGCCGGCGACGCGACGACCTTCGGAGAGCCACACCTTGAGGGCGTGGAACCCGGCTTCTTTCACATAGGGAGCTATGGCCGCGACACCAACCTCGGTCATCAGAGTCCGAAACGCGTCGGCCCGGTCATCGAACTTCAGTGCATAGTCGGAATGATATCTGGAGTAAAACGTTGTTTGCTCCCTGTACATGATGTCCGCCAGCAGGCCAGCCAAGCGCTTGTCGTCCGACGATAGGTCCAGCATCTGGGAGAACAAGGCCACAGTGGCGGCCTCCGAAGGGCTGAGCTTGTTCATTTGGTCTGGCTGTCCCGCTAGGGCTCTAAGGCCTGCAATTAGCCTGTACGGGTCCTCGAAGTAGGCTGACATGAAGGCCAGATACACTACTCTCAGGTCGCGCCTGGCCCAGTCAGCGATTTCCGCAAGCTCCTTCTCTAGGTCGAGGGCAGCATCTCCATACACGGAACTCTCGTTCATCTTGGCTTGCTTTATCTTCTCGATGTATCTGAGATCGTAGTTGGTCGCGTTGTTGGCGCCCATGTCGATGTGAGCATAGATGTGAAGCATGAGATCGAGCGCCCTCAATATCCTATGCTCCACGGTTATCCCTTCGGGATAGTACTTCACGGGGCTGAAGGCAATGGTAACACCTATCTCGCGGGGGTGGGTCCCCCCTTCGATATCGGTGTCTCTCACTTCGTACAAATACGAGCCGTAGACTTTGAACGTGAGCTCCAGATAGTCTTCTGCCCGTATGATCTCGAGGAGCCGGGCTCCATCCCAGTACATCCCCGGATACGGCGCCTTTACTGCGATATCTTCCCCCGGTTCAACGGGCCAGGAGACATCGTCGAAGCGGAAGGTCACCTGCTCCTGGTTCTCGATTATGGTGGTTCTGGGGGCCCGCTTGCCTCCGGGCATCTCCCCGTCCTCATCCGGGTTCACGCACCAGAAGTCGAGTTTCAGAGTCGGATCCCCTGAGATAGCGCCCCAGCCGCTCCAGCCTGCGGGCCCGTACTTCACACCCGGTGTGCCTACAGTGAACTGCTCGTTTTGGGGAGACCTGAACAGGGTCCCCAGGGGAAAAGCGTCGGAGTAGGAAGGCTCCTCGTGCGCTGCAGGATCGTCTGTCTTCATGGGCTCTCTGGGCTTCTCGGGCTCTGTCTTGCCCGGCGGTTCCTCCTTCGGAGCCAGAGCGGAAGGAGGCACGGCGGGCTTTGGCGCACACGACGAAACCGGCACAATAACCAACAGGACCAACACCAGTACCAACACCAGTTTCGCCTTCTGCGACTCCTTCGCTCGTGGGCGCATGTTCATCTCCATCTCACCCCACCGGAGAGGCAGTTCGACGCCTCTAGGGTTACTCCTGTCGGTACACCGGCAAGTATTACCAGGGGTGCCCATCACCCGAAAAGCCAGCATGATCCGTAAGGACCCTGAAGCCAGGATCATGAGTCAGTGCGCGCCACGCAGTCAGGGTAAGAAGGCCCCGGCCCGGCAGCACATGCCCGCCCATGGTGGCGACAACCCGTGGGTTGAGGTCCGTGAAAAGGCACGGCGCGCAAGCACATCCCGGCGCCTAGAGCACGATTTCGCGGGGAAACGCCGACTCGCGGCAGTGTCGCCACAGAGTCCCTATGTACTTCCTGGTGTAGTAGCGCTCGAGCAGATGATACATGAAGAAACCTCTCTCCGTAAGGCGAACGGTAGATGAGGACCTTGCCACAAGCCGGAGCGCCTCAGCCACTCTGACCAGCCGCCGGAGAATCGGGACTGCCAGAGCCTCCCGGGAGTCGAGGTCGAACTCTCCCTCATAGCAGCGCCAGAACAGGCGGTAGAGTGCCGACTGGCGGTCATCCATCAGGATACTGACGGCAACGGGCGAGACCCGCTCGGAGTCAGCGGCTTCCGCAACAGCTGCCTCCCTCTCGGCAACCGTCAGACTGTCTCCGGCGACCGCCGGTATCCCATCGGACCCTGCTAGGTTGTTTAGTACGATTGCCGCTCTCTCCGTGAACCCGTTAGGTTCGCCCCCGGCGATCGCCGGTCTCTCCATGGAGCAAGCAGAGCGGTCTCCAACAACTACAGTTCCGCGGGCGCAGTCTCCAGGGTGAGCACCGTCCACAGCATCCACATACGCCCCAACGTCAAACGTGTTCACCCAAAAACACCGGCCAAGGTGCGATGCCGCTCCCGCTCCTATCCCCACGTAGTCTTCTCGCGTTATTGACGAGTACTTGCGAGAGCCGGGTTTGGTCCATGTCCACACCGAAGTGCGCAGGTATCCGGCATGCTCTGCTGCAGACGCCAAGTCACGGAGCAGCCGGTACTGCTCAAGCAATGACAAACGAGTCTTCATGCGTGTGAACGCGAAGTCCATGAGAGGGTAAGTCGACACTTGGTCTACTCCGGATTTCATGAGCATGAGCATGTCGGACACAGCGGACTCACGGCTCTGCCCCAGGATGCCAGTCATGAGGTCCACATTGATCGAGAACCGCCCGCAATCCATGAGTGTATGAAGGGCCGAGAGGGCGTCTTCCGCGCTGTGATTCCTTCCGATTCCGGCGAGCACAGCGTTGTCCAGCGATTCCACACCCAGGCTCACCATGTTGACTCCCGCTAAGGCCAAACGTTCTACCGCAGCCGGGTTGATGTCATGCGGGTGAACCTCAACCGCTACCTCAGCCCCAGAGGTGAGGTGCCCGCTCATCAGAGCCAGGACTGACTCGACCGAATCAAGTAGCGTCAGCGGCGTTCCCCCGCCAAAGTAGACACTGGAGATCTTCTTTCCATCGAGGTCCGCAAGGACTCGCCTCGCCTCAACCTCCAAGGCATGAGAGTAGTGGGCAGCAAGACCGGCCTCGTACAGCATCTTTGTGTACGGGCAGAATGGGCACAGAGAATGACAGAAAGGTATATGAACGTAGACTGACACGGGGTCGGGGAATATGACTTCGCCTGAAGGCACTGGGCCAGGACTGAACCTGAACTCACCGGGAGTGCCGCACAGAAGCCGGTACAGCAACTTGTCGAGGGCTATCTCCGCCATAGGACTCCTCTCAAAGAATATGTCGTTCCTCATTGTTCTCGGAGGTAAACTGGGGCTCCTCTACCCGAAACTAAGATCCAACTTGCGGAAGCACCGTTGTCTAGTCGAAGCCTAGTTGAAGTCTATAGGAAGAGTGAACCAATCATAACAAGGTACAATACCTTCACACAGGAGGCCGACCGCTTGGATAACGACCCACAGAAAAGCCCATACTCAAGGCTGGCCGAAATCGCCCGAACCTAGGTTTCTACATCTACTGCCTGGACAGAGTAGTCTCAGCCTCAGCATAGACATGGTAGAACAGCTGGACGCCCTGGCTGCAACTCGGAACCTAAGTATCTGTCGAATCCACGGGACGGGGTGACCTGCTCCGCCCTTGGAAAAGCCTCTTGGTTCGTTGACTTCGTAAAGAGATACCTCGACAGACTCACTCCATCGCCCGTCTGAACACCTCTAGGTAATCATTCTTGGTCATCGGACGCGGGTTGCTCTCGGTGGAGATGTTCCGGGCAGACATCTCGGCCAGCGTGGGCAAGTCGGACTCACGAATCCCGAGGGTGTTCAGCGCCGGTAAGCCGACATCCATGCACAACGCCCTCACGGCGGCTACTGCCGAAGCGGCATCTTCGCCCGCCCCCATAGCCTGGGCGACCTTGGCGTACCTCTCAAGGCAGTATTCCATGTTGTACTCCATCACGTAAGGGAGGAGGATGGCGTTGCAGACCCCGTGGGGCAGGTCATAGATACCCCCCAAGGACTCGGCCATGCAGTGAACCGAACCGACATCCGAATGGCTGAACGCAATCCCTGCCAGGAGACTTCCCATCATCATTCCGTCCCGTGCCCTCGCGTTACGGCCATCGCGAACGGCGTCCCGCAGGTTCGCGGCAATCAGCTCAATGGCCTGCAGAGCCACGGCATCGCTAATCGGCTCCGAGCAGGTCACTGTGTACGCCTCGATTGCGTGAGTCAAGGCATCGACGCCAGTCGAAGCGGTAACACCCGGCGGTACCGTGAATGTCAACTCGGGATCGACCAAAGCAGCCTTCGCGGCCATTAGTGGGCTCTTCACGGTCATCTTGTACTTGCCTTGGGCATCGGTGATGACCGATGAAAACGTGACCTCGCTACCCGTGCCTGCAGTCGTAGGGATCGCAATCCAAGGAAGGACGGGCCGCTTGACGGCGGTCTTCCCCTCGTACTCCTTGATCCTGTCGCCGCCGTGAGAGACGAGGACGGCTATCGCCTTGGCGCAATCAATGGGGCTCCCTCCGCCCAGCGCCACAAGCGCCTGGGCTCCGTACTCCCGGGCGAGGGCTGCGCCTTCCTCGACGTTCCTGTCCTTGGGATTGGGCTCAACTTTGTCAAAGACGAGCGTCTCGATTCCGGCGTCTCGCAGAGGACGGACAACCGCTTCGTCCGCCAAAGCCTCTCGCACACCCCTATCGGTCACAACCAGGACTTTTCGGGCTCCAAGCCTGGAGATCTCAGCCGGAAGACTCCTCACGGCACCCATTCCATACTCGATTCTTGTGGGCATCTCAAAACTGAAAGGTCTTGTTACGTTCATGCCGGATCTCCTTTCGCGAATCGACCGCTCACCGTCCTACAACAGTCTACCGCTTGATCCCCAACTCTTCCATCACCCTGTTGCATCTCTCTAAGTAAGCCCCTTCTGTCTTCGCTCCGTGCAAGTATCTGTCAAGTGAGTCGACGTCCTTGAGAAGTTCGACAAAAGGATCGCTCGTATAGACATCTTTCTCACTGTGCTGAACGATAGCGTTCACCAGCATATCCTCTTCTTCTTT
>DUUV01000082.1 GCA_012841375.1 Candidatus Fermentithermobacillaceae bacterium | reverse complement strand
TGGTAACAGAAACCTTCTGCTCGGCTCGGAGCAGGCCTTCTTTATTGTCCTAAAGTGGGGACGATCTTGTCCGAAAGTGGGGAAAAAGTTTGTCCACTTGTGGGGATTTTATCTTGTCCGGCTACACTCAGTGTCTCATATCTCAGGTGTTTGCCTTTTCACCAGTTCTGATATTGTTGAGTCGCGCGGTTGATCAGGAAGTCATAAACCGCTCTTGCTGTAACACCTTCCACTTCGACTTCGGTTCCGAGAGTAAGCATCTTCCACAGTCCTTCTCGCTCAAAGGGTGGGCTGGTAGAATATCTCGGCCAGGTCGAGGGTCAGCTCAGGAAACTCAGGGTGCGTGAAGTTCGCCCCCGCCTCCCCCGCAGCGACCAGGGCGTAGATCCCATCTCGCAGGGAGTAAGCCTCCAGTGTCCGCTCTTCGGGATCAGCAAGCCAGTAGTGCGGGATACCGGCCTTCCGGTAGATCTCCATCTTATGCAGTCGGTCTCTCCGCCGGCTCGTCGCTGACATGATCTCCACCACCAGATAGCAGGGGCCATCGATGCGTTCTTCCCGGATGATCCCCAAACGATCGCTGGACACAAACATGAGGTCCGGCTGCACCACATTCCGGTCGGTTAGCGTGACGTCGAGCGGGGCGAAGATGAACTCCCCCTTGGGGTCAACCTCACCCAAATATGTCATGAGTTGACGCCCCAGTTCCCTCAATACTCGCTGGTGGGTGAACCCAGGCGATGGCTCCCTAACGAGGATCCCCTCTAGGACCTCGTAATGGTAGCCAGGTTCTTCCGGGATCTTCACGTAGTCTTCATAGGTATATCCCGCCCGAGTTCCATACGCCGAATGTTTTTCCCTGACGACCGTACTTCTCCCGGTGAGCGCGTCCAAGACAGCTTCCTTGTCGTACCGGTATTGGCGCCTGCCTATTTCGAGCGCCGGTATCCGCTTCTCACGCGTATACCGCCAGATGGTGTCCACGGACAGGTTCAATATCTCCGACAGTTGTTGGGCGGTGAGGAGTTCCTTCATAGGGGCACCTCCTATTGCAGCCTACAACTAAACTCAACAAATATCAAGTACACGCGTCTTTAATCCATGCGCCCAAGGGTCAATTCGCTGGGACGATCGAAGCGCGGTCACTCCCGTTTCACTTGCTCGGGAGGAGATTCAACCGCTGGAGTGGTATGTCCTCTCCTTCCTTCTCCACCTAGGACCGTGTTGCAGCCAAGTAAAGTGCTTCACAGACTCCCATGCGTCAAGCGAGCAACCATCTCTCGAAGCCATACACGCGATCGATAGAGTACCTCGGCAAGGTCAAACAACTATGCTCGATCATAGGCCTTTCTTCCTCGCACGGGCCCCCTAAGCAGTCTACTTGTCACAGGGTTGTATCTCCATTGGCCGGAGGACACGGCTTCCAAACATATGGAAAGGCTACAGGCATCCCTTGGGCTTCCCACCTTGAGCTAGGGACCGGCGGAACCGCGCTCCCCGGACAGCCGATGACATACATCGAATAACACACCGCATCCCTCCTCGACCTCTAAGAAGACTGAGTCCCTGAAGACCGAGTTGCGGAGGACCTACCTCTGCTCTATTTGGAGCACTGCCCGACCGAATTCCGCCACCTCATCGAGGCCGCCAAGCAGCGGGCCCACCAATATCACTGTTAACAAGCCTGCCGGCTCTTCGAGTTCGACGATCCTCTGCGGATGGTGCTTTCTGAAGTAGCCTAGTACATTCTCCTTTGTTAGTCCGGGTCGGGCCCCGCCAAGTTTGCCGCGGTGAACCATGTATATCTTGCCCGCTTCATCCTGGGCAAGAGCTCCGGCGATTCTCCGGTTTATCCCGACGAGCGGGAAGTTGATCTCGAAGTCCTATCCATACGGGAGACGTTCCCTTAGGCTTGGAGAACCCATAGGCGTTCCGGTAACGCTTCGGCCGTCGAAACGAAACCCATAGCCCAGGATCAGAAAACCAGTACAGCCAGGCATCGAATCGTCGTCCCAGGTGAGCCAGCTGTCCTTTGATTACCTCGGTGCAATTTGCCTGGATGTGCTGCTCGAACTGCTCCTGGAATCTGACTATGTTGTCGTCTATCAGCCTAAGCATCAGTTGCCACTTCTCCTCCATCTACGTTGGGAGAGGTACGTTGCGGTTCATGCCGTAGAATATCCTGCCGTTCTCGAGATGCGCTTTATATGCGCATCCCCTGGCCAAATCTCGGTCTGGGTTGACACATCTTCTTTCATCGCTACACTGGACATACCTCGAACAACAGCCAAAGGTCTCCACCGGCTGTTCGGAGTAACACCGTTCATACACGCTCGGGAGGTCGCCTAGTATCGCTTCTGCGACTTCCTCAGTCAGGTTGATCTTGGTCCAACCGTCCTTGGCCTGGCCATAGGAATCGAGCTCTGACACCTCTAGACTTCCGAAGTACTTGTCCGCCAACTCCAATTTGACGCCCTTCTTCTGTTCGACGATCCTAAAGACTGCTGACCCGCAGAAAGACACTGTGCGAAACCCCTGATTCTGTCTTGTCCTGAGCCCATCTTCGGAGAAGTGCTGAGCATCTTGGACGGCTAATTTTGCTCTCGCAAGAAACTCGTCAGCATTCATGATCAACCCTCCTGCAACAACCGCCTTAGGAATTCACTCTCGTCAATGATCTCAAGTGGCTTCCCCTGTTCGATGAGCGTTCTCGCCATCTTTGTCTTGTTGCTGGTCTTTCCGTCAGTGAACCTTTCATAGTCCTGCAGCCCCATGACGAGCACGTTGGTGTCTTTCCTGATGCTGTTGGATACCGAGCCTCCCCGCTCAACCACTTTCTGAGCTGCTGTCTGTCTGGTCATGCTTATCAATGTCCCTGTAAACACCACATTCTTGCCGTAGAAGGCATCCGAGACCAGATTGTCATACTTGAGTTCCTCCATAGCAATGCGCTCAGGACCGCTCTTGCGGGGGCTCTAGGTCAATAACTGTGGGATCTGCTCTTGAGAGCAGCATCCAATCAAGGCCTTCTTCACGAAACTCTGGCGGTTTCGGAAGCCAAACCCGAGCCTTTTGACCATTTTGATGAGGGTGTAGTCCTGCTGCCGGAAAGAAAGCTCGTCCAGGGTGAGCACGACGGGCTCTCCTGTCTCAGGCAGGATCTCATGCCCGATGCGTTTCACCAGTATGCGCCTAACCCTGTGCCTTTGTAGGTCAAAAAACTCTGCCACTGACCCGTAGTTCATCCGCC
>DUUV01000013.1 GCA_012841375.1 Candidatus Fermentithermobacillaceae bacterium | reverse complement strand
ATGTGGGTCCTCGCGTTCATGTCCCCCTGTAGAAGCGCCGCATCGTACTCGTCTGCGTGCTCCGCGGCTATCCACAGACCGGGCTCGATGTACTTCGCCCGCTCCTCCGCCGCCAGCGCTTCGAGCCATTCGATCGGGACGTCCACCTCGCCGGCAATCATGTCTCCCTCGACCATGAGTTGAGAATGGAGCTCCTTCTCGCTTTCGGGCAAACGCGCCCGCTCCGAGACCCGGGCAAGCTGCTCGGGAGCCGGGGGAATCATCTGCGTCCTGTCAAGGGACTCCTGGACCGCGACGTGGATCCCCGACGGTGTGGGCCAGTAATCGTACACCAAGGCCCCCTCCGTACGGTGCCTGAGCGGCAACGACATGGGTGAGGGCGAATCGAGACGCATTTCGAGCACACGGATCCCGCCAGAGCGGATCTTGTTCAGTATGAGTTCGGTGCCGGGCAGGTCCCAGTAGTCTTCGAGGCATTCCCGGCGGGTCTCGCGTATCAGCGGGTGCTCTTCGTGCCGGACAAGCGAATCAAGCATCTCGGCGCTGCGCAGGCGCTGAACCCACAGCGGTTGCCTACCGCCTTTGCGCACGCCCATCATCAGCGCTCGGCCTGCGTTGTAACGGAAGGCCATATTGAAAAGGGGCGTCGCGGGCAGCGCGGCCTCCAAGACCGGTCTTGCCGATTCGGGCAGTATCGAGTGCAAGAGGCCTTCCGGAAGAGGCCGGTCCTCATAGGGAAAAAGCAGAAAACCGTCATCGTCGACAACGTAGTTGATGTTCGCGTTCAGGTGACGTTTGGCCGCTTCCGTGGCGAGAATGGCCAGCGGCTCGTTGATCGGCCGTCCGAACACCGAGTGTACCATCATCTGGTGCGTCCCTGTCTCGTCGCGGAAGTGCTCGATGATTATGGTGCGGTCATCGGGTAAAGCGTGAGTGACGGCAAGCTGGTTCTTGATGAAGCCTTGCGCGCTCTCGGCGGCCCTCTCGTCGAGACCCAGTCGCGACAGCGCCTGGAGAAGCGAACCCGTCTTGTGAGCCTTGTTCAGGTCCCGGAGTATCTCACCGTAGGCGAACCCGGTCTCAATCCTTCGGCCCCTGATCTCACCTTTCCAAAAAGGCGGCCGGGCGCCGGTGGGGGATGATTGCCTAACGACCACGGTGTCTTTCCTGATATCGGAGATCTGCCAGGCGAAGGAACCCAGGAGGAACTTGTCGCCCTCCCGGGCCTCGAAGACGAACTCTTCGTCCAGCTCCCCCAGCTTCACTCCGTCTTCGGTTCTGACGGCGTAGAGGCCTTTGTCGGGTATGGTCCCTCCGGCCGAAACCGCGAGCATGCGGCTGTAGGTGTCTCCTTCGACCCGCTCGTGAACACGGTCGTACAAGACCCTGGGCCGGACCGGGATATCCCGGTCGTGCTCGTAATCGCCTGCCAGCATGCGGAGGACATCCTTAACATCCTCCTTGGTGACATCGCGGAACGGGTAGGCGCGCCGCAGGATCTCCATGACCTCATCTAGGGTATACCCGCCGTCTGTGGCCATCGAGACAAGGTGCTGGGCCAACACGTCAAGGCACAGCCTCGGGGGACGGCACTTCTCTATACCGCCGCGCCTTACAACTTCGGCTGCAAGACCGCTGTACAGTCCCTCGGACGACGCCCGGGCGAATATCCTCATGATGCTGACCCTGTTTGGATTGTGCCCCGACCGGCCTAGTCTCTGCATCGTGCCGGATATGGACCGGGGGCAGCCTACCTGAAAGACCTGGTCGATCTCGCCCACGTCGATACCCAGTTCCATGGATGACGTGGCGCACAAGAGACGCAGTTCTCCTCTTCGCAAGGCATCTTCTACTTCAAGACGCTGCTCCTTGGATATGCTGCCGTGGTGGGTCCGGGCAAAACCCTCGCCGCCCAATTGGTTTACGTAGTAGGCAAGCTTCTCGGCATAGGCTCGCGCATCCATAAAGGCTATCACGCTGCGGGCTTCTTGGCAGTACCGGTAGACGGATTCGGCGATCTCTTGCCAGGCGGCGTCTTTCAGTGGCGCCTTTTCAAAGCTGGGACTTGTCACGACCAGTTCGACTTCCTTGTGCATCTTTGGCGCCACGATGGTCACCGGCTCCGGCGACAACCACTGGGCCGCCGTCTCTAGAGGGTCAATGGTCGCGGATAGCCCAATACGCTGAAGCGGTTTGGGGCAGAGCTTGTCGAGCCGCGCGAGAGATAGCGAGAGGTGCGCCCCGCGTTTGGTGTCGATCATGGCATGGACTTCGTCGATGATAATCCATCGGGCAGTACGGAGTACGGACTGCCCCGATCTCCCGGTGAGCATCAGAAAGAGAGACTCGGGCGTCGTGATCAAGATATGCGGCGGAGACTTGACCATCCTCCGTCGCTCGCTCTGCGGGGTATCGCTTGTCCGGACTGCAACGGTCAAGCCGGTCTGTCCCTTTCCCTGATTTCCCCGGCTGACATTTGCCAGCCCGCGATCTGTCTCAAACCTTTGGTCCGTTCTCAGCCCGGGCCCTTTGGCGGCCATCAATAGCTCTTCGTGCGAAATCCCGCCTGAACCACGCTCTATCCCGGACCCGGTCCCATCGACGGCTTTCGACAGCTCCGCTTCCCTCAAAATCCCTTCCAGCGGCTTGCGCAGGTTCTCCCGGATGTCGCTCGCCAGAGACCTGAGCGGCGACACATATATGAGGTATAGTTCTTGCCTCAGGCTGCCTTGGCGCGCCATCTCCATCAGGCGGTCTATGAACACGAGGAAAGCGGCCAGCGTCTTGCCCGTCCCGGTCGGTGCGGATACCAAGGTATGGTCGCCTGAAGCAATGGCGGGCCAGGCCGCCTCCTGCACGGCAGTTGGCGTGCCGAGTGAACGCTCGAACCAGCGCTTCGTATTCTCATGAAAGGTGTCTAGAGAACCTGTTGGCACTCTCACCCAGCTCCTCCACGAAATCATACCTCCCGAACGCCTGTTTTGCCAGAGCGGTCTCAGGTGCCATGGATTCGATCGCCAGTCCGGAGGAACGCCCAAACCTCTCGTAGAAATTCAGAACTGTACCACTTTCAAGAAAGGGAGAGAAGCGATGATAGCGATCACCAACGCAAACATTCATCCAGTAGATGCTCCCGTAATCGAAAAGGGCTCCGTCCTCATAGACGGCGGCAAGATCGTGAGACTGGGTGCGAACGTAGACATCCCGTCGGGCGCGGAAGTGATCGACGCCGGCGGCCGTTCTGTTTTCCCCGGTTTCGTCGACGCCCACTGCCACGTCGGCATGTGGGAAAGCGCCATCGGCTTTGAGGGCGATGACGTCAACGAGATGACCGATCCCGTGACTCCTCATATGAGGGCCATCGACGGCTTCAACCCCCTCGACGAGACCGTTAAGGAGGCCTGCCATGCCGGCGTAACAGTAGCGGCTACGGGACCAGGAAGCGCCAACCCCATCGGCGGGACTTTCATGGCAGTCAAGACCCACGGCCACAGAGTGGATGACATGATCTTGAAAGACCCGCTGGCCATGAAGATCGCCTTTGGGGAGAACCCCAAGAGAGTCTATAACTCCAAGAGCAAAACGCCAATGACAAGGATGGGGACTGCAGCGGTCCTGCGTGAGGCCCTCGGCAAGGCCGTAAGGTACAAGGAGCAGATCGACCGCGCGGGCGACGACGCGTCGAAGTTGCCGGCTTACGACGCCAAGATGGAGGCGCTGCTCCCCGTCGTGAGAAAGGAAATACCTCTCAAGGCCCACGCTCACAGGGCCGACGACATCTTCACCTCGATCAGGATCGCCGAGGAATTCGGCCTCGACATAACCTTGGACCACTGCACCGAAGGTCACCTCATAGCGGAAGATCTCGCCAAGATTGGAGCCAAGGCGATCATCGGGCCGTCCTTCGGGCACAAGAGCAAGTTCGAACTCACCAACAAGACCTTTGAGACACCCGGGATTCTTGCCAAAGCCGGAGTGAAGATAGCCATCATGACCGACTCACCCGTCGTTCCGTTGGCGACTCTGCCGCTCATGGCAGGACTGGCCGTTCAGGCGGGCATGGACAAGGCAGACGCGCTGAAGGCCATCACGCTGAATGCCGCCGAAATCCTCGGCATCCAGGACAGAGTCGGCAGCCTGACTCCCGGAAAGGACGCTGACCTTTGCATCTACGATGGCGACCCCATGGAGATAACAGGCAAGGCGTGGATGGTGATCATCGACGGAAAGATAGTGTACAGGAGGTAAGACTTCCGAGTGGGACATGAGTTGGACACCAAGTCGGGCTCAGTCATACTCAAGTCAGACTCGAATCAGGTTCGATTCAAGCAGCCCGTTCTCCTGAGCGGGCTGCCTTACGGTTGCCCGGTCGGCGGTCCCTTCTCCCACATGTTACGACATCGGGGATGCATCATGCAGACGGTGTCTCGCTGTAGATCCGGTAGACCATGACAGTTGTAGTGTCAGCCCCGCCGGAGTAATCCAGGTTCGCAACCACTAAGAGGTTCTCGTCATACCCCAGGATCGTGGTCCACGACCGTGGATTGTCGAAGTCTGCAAGCAGGCGGGAGTCCTCCGGTCCGACCAATCGTACGACCCATTCGTCCTCGAGAGTCAGGACGCCGACGACATGGTCGCCGTAGACCGGCTCAGTGCCGGCGTACTGCCAGAGGCCATCGCACACAGTAACCGGCTCCTTGCCTCGGGACGCATACCACAGCTTGGACCCTTGCAGCGACGAATCCACCAGAGTAGAAGCCACAAAATAGAGGCCCTTGCCCGAAGGATCCACGAACACCATGTCGATACTGGGGTCATCGAACCCCGGCAGAGCCTCAAGGTCCGCTACGCGAACGGGTTCCACCTCGCTCAATACGTCCACTACCATCGCGCTGTCATAGGACAGGACGCCAGGGCGGGCGTCCGGTGGAAATCCCTGGCCACTCTCTGGAGTCCTCGGGACACCGGCCAGAAAACCGATGGTCTTGGAATTCCGGGCCCATCTGGCGTGGGCGAGGGTTTTCCCAGTCACATGAACGGTCCTCTGAGTCTCACCTTCCGGAGTCACAACGGTGAGGCTTGACGCTATGGGAAGCAGGCTATCTTCACCCTCGAAAACCTCATAACGCTCCCAAGGCCGGAGTTCGGCCGTATTTGGTTTCTCACCGGCTGTATAGGCAAGAATGTAGTTGCCGTCGGGCGACCACTGGGGCAGGAAGCTCTTGGTGGCTCCGGTGGGTAGGAGAGGACGTTCTTCACCGGTGGCAATATCCAAAATGTAGATGCCTTCCCTGTCCTCTTCGTGCAGCTCATAGACGGCGTATTGCCCTGAGGGAGAAATCCTGACGGTGAAGAGACCGTCATACGTGGGAAAGTCATCTTTCACAAGCCTCAGCGATTCACTCTTGAGATCATACTCCCAGAGGGCCTTCGAGACGTGAAGGAGTACTTTGGCGTCGTCTTCGGCAAAGGTGGCCGAATAGTAGCGGCCGGTCTCAAGCTCAATGAAGGCGAGCTCTTCTGTTTTGGGGACAGTCAAGTCCCCCAACATGATAGCCACTCCGTGCTTGCCCGCATTGGGCCCCTGCACTTGCTTTCCGTATACAAGAAAGACGCACGTTGTGGGCGAGGTCCATCCCCCCGGCATCTGCCGTGTGAATCCGCCCGAATCCTGGTTGCTTACGGTGTTGAGCACCACATCGCCAGCGGTATCTTCCTTCAAAGACACTGCGACGAGATGGAATCCATCATCGTCACTCTGCTCGGCCAGAAGATAATCGCTTCCGGGCGATATGACCTGCCCAGGATGATAGGTAAAGAGGTCACCGCTCAGCTTTTTCGTAACAGCCGGCTTGGGATCAAGAACCAGCTCCGTACCGGCGGGAGTCTGATCGGCGGGAATCTGTTTGGAACACCCTGCAAGGATGATTGCCAGCACAAAGACGGGTAGAACTACTCTCTTTAGCAACTTGCGCCAAGAACGGCGAGTCTTCATGTAGTGCACCTCCGATGACGTCGACCTATTCTGTAGACGCAGGGGTGGTTGGATTGAGTTCCCGGCGGCGAAAGGCGGGCTGGGTTCATCAAGGCACGGGACGGGAGTCTCCCGGGGTCAAAGATCACTCTCTCCCGTTCGGCGCACGAGAAAGAACCATACTTTGAGCCCCCCTTCTATCGTGAAGCGTGGAAAGCGGGTCGCCCCCTGCATACGTGGGAGATAGCGGTTCCGATTAAGGCAGTCGAAACGGAACCCACGGTCGTTCCCATCAATAAGGAGCTGTAGGAAAGGACGTCATCGCCCTCGCCCGGCTGGTCGTGACACCGTGGCGCACGGTCGTGGTGCGGTAACCTGGCTGAGCAGGTCGTGCATCAACAATACCGCATTCATGACTCTCAGAAGTCCCCCAACAAACCTCGATTGAACCGACCAGTTCTAGCAAAAAGACCCAATGGGAACGGTTCTTCTCTTCTCTTGTTCAGTTCACTGCTCCACTCTTCAGCAAGTGCTTTCAATTCAGCCGCCGTTATGAGGACGATATTCCGCCCAAGGTTTTGGGCGGTGTACTGAACTGCCTGCATTTCGGAATCCTGCGTGAACGAAGGGGCGATGACCATGAACACAGGAACGGGTTTGTCGGCCTTTTCCATGTAGTTATGGAACTGTTTGACGTGGTCGCGCAAAGACACCTCCGTCTCTTTACTCTTGTTGTCCCACATTACGTACATATCCTTGAAGCTTAATAGACCATCGGGATGATCCGTGCCTGGCTGCTTAAGAGGAGTGTGATTTAGCTTATGTTCAAAGAGATACGCGGTGGCGTCTTCAAACTTGCGTTCAATCTCGATATCTTTCGAGATGATGTGAAGGGCCCGAAGCGAACTAATGTCTCTTCTTGCGAGCTCCTCGAAGACATCGTACCAAACCGCTCTCTCGTCCGCGGTTGGCTCAGAAACCTGCCGTAGGGAATCGTAGTAAGCGATGATCCTCATCACTCTTTCGTGCTTCGTGCCGCTTACTGGCAGACCTAATTCGAAACACCACTGGTGCAGTTCATCATTGCTTAGCCCATCCTTAGGACTAGAACCTCCCAGCAGAATACTCGGGGAAACGCTATGAAGGACTCTCTGGACCAGTATCTCTAGAGTATCGCTCCCATTCCACCCAACGCCGGCTCTGTCCAGAGTATGTTGGAGGTATGGTTTCTTCCGAACCAGCTTGTGCTTGAGCAAGATAGCGTAGTTTGGCTGTTTGATCTCCTTCCCGAGAGCTAGGCGAATTGTCACAACAAGCTCCTCGGGAATAACATCTAAGTCTATCCCTTCGCTGTCCCGAACCGTGAAGAGGAGCCCCAGACCCTGAAGGAATCTTCTCGCCTCACGAATCTCGCCACGACTATGTATCTCGTTATTGGCCTTCGGGAATTTGCCGAGTTTTGACTCCATTATTCTGTGATCTAGTTCGGTGATTCGAAGCTTATGTCGAAGTTTTCGAAGGAGATTGTCCTCGTCTGGCGATATTGAGTCCTGGTGATCCCATGCTACACGCAAGACAAAATCGTAGATCTCGTAATCCCGAAAGCGATTAGGTGATTTCCCGGCTGCCAGATCTGAGATATCTGTCTCATTAGACAAGTTCAGGAGTTTCTGCTCAATGGCCATGACTCGCTCTTCAGTTTGGGTCGTTTGGAGTATGTAACCTTCTTCATTCAGCAGGATTTCCTCGAGGATTAGTGCAGCCAAAATCCGGTGGTCGTGGTTAGGGCATCTGGAGAAAGCAATGTCCAGACTATTCCGAACAGTATCCAGGTCAGTGTACTGAGGTCTCACCTTAACAATAGCGTTTCGCAGTTCCTGCTCGTTCAGGTTCTTGTGATCTACAACATGAGCAGAAGCGATTCGCTTCAGATCGTTCAGTGTGCCGATGCCGGCGACAACATCGTTGAACTTCATATGGCTTCCCTCCCGCGTCCCACGGGTGATTCGGTAGACGCTGAACTTTCGATATTTTGAGTGTTCTGTATCTTTCGCGTATGTCCTTCCGCTAGTGAGATTTCCTGTCATTTGGTACGAGAAGATGGCACAGTTGAGCGACTCCTTCCCCCTTAGCGAGGGATGCCCTACAGTCCAGTCTTCGTTCTCCCAACTCTCGGTACTGTATCACCCAGGCCAGACCGCCCTGCCAGGATTCCAGATGGGGATGGGTGAAGCATACAAGGCCAACAACCGAACCAGCGGTAGAGGCCATCATCCACCGCACGGTTTGACAAGAGTCTGAGAGAGGGGACTGTCACGTATGTCAAAGAAACTTCAGTTCATTTACTTCCTTAGGCTCATCCCCCGGCTTCGGGACGAGAGCAACTGGACCGACGAGGATTCTCGGATCGTCCAGCGTCACTTCATCCGGCTGCAGAAGCTCACCAAGGAAGGCACGGTCATCCTCGCCGGAAGGACCCTTGACGCCGATCCTAAAGGCATCGTCATCCTTGAAGCCAGTTCTGAGGAAGAAGCCCGGAGCCTCATGGAAGACGATCCCACCGTGGCAGAAGGAATCATGACTGCCGAGTTGTTCCCATACAGCGTCGCGCTGCTAAGGGGCGCAGGAGACTAGGGAACGAGCGTGTATGTGACCCGGGCCTGCGAGCCAACCGGCACGTGTTCTCCAAAATCCGGGTCGTTCAGCGCCTCAGCCAGCGTCACGTCGTCCTCACGCCACGCGAGGATGCAAGCCGGAGTAACTCTGCCGAGGTCAGCAGCCGCTTCGTACACTCGTCGTTGCACCTTCGGCTTAAGCTTCTCCCCGCGCGAACTCGGTCTGCTTCTTGAACGCCTGATCGACGAACCAACCGTGTCTTTCCCGCACGATCGCTTCTTTCTCAGGTTCAAGTCCCCAGGCAGCGAACTTGGATGGCGCCAGTCTGAAAGCAGCATAGAGGTCCCAGTACGGCAAGCCTGTGAAGTCGGTCTGCGGCCTCGACGTGCGGTAATGCCGGGTGAAGTCATCCATGCAGTCAGGGCCGAAAGCCCACAGGATCTCCAGCCTGGCGTTGGATACGTCGGCAAGGGGGTCTCCAACGGCGGCATCCTCCCAATCAATGACGGCTGCTATCCGCCCGCCCTGCCACACGACGTTGCCAGGCCAATAGTCTCCGTGGAGTAGCGCCGGCGAGTTCCGCTGTGGAAGAGGCATGACGGCAAGCAGGATCTCCCGGATGCGCTCTTCGTCGGCGAAGTCCTCGGTAGAGCCCTTGGCCGGATCTTCTGATGCCCTGTCCCACGCGCCCTTTGGCGAGCTGTCGGAACTGTAAGCCTTCGGGCGCCTCAGTTCAGCGGCGCAAATATCCTCAAACTTTGGAAGCCTTGACACCGCGCGATCGGTTCCCGGTATCTTGTGGATTTCCGCCAAGTACTCGGCAAGCTGATTGATGCCGCTCTCTACCTCAGAAGGGGCGAGTTCGGTGCTTCCTTCGATGTATTCCAGGACTAGGTACGGAGCAGCAAATATCTCATCACTAGCGTCCGGCAAGTAGGGTATGGGAACGGCTAGTCCGGCCCGGCGCAAAGAGAGCATTAAGCTGAACTGGTCATACGCCAGGTCCGGGTTACGCCTCAAGTCCGCTTCTCCAAACCGGCGAACAACCACCTTCTCCGGCGCCCGGTCCGGCACGCCGAACTCAACAAGAGTAGCTTGCGCCGATACGCCGCCCTGCAGGTCCGAGCAGCGAAGAACCTTGCCATCTGGTTCCAGCTTCCGGATCACTCTCTGATACCGCCAGTGTGGGTCGGTGGATTTCAAAGGCTAACCTCCATTTGATCCAAGAGATAGGAGCGCTATCTGCTTCGCCGGCGTTTCCACTTCATCGGCACTTCCACTTCATCGGCACTTCTGCTTCGTAAGCACTTCTGCTCCGACAGCGTGACTGTTTCGTAAGCGCTGTCTACTTCGCCACCTATCATACAGGGACCTTGAGGTCTCTGACAGCGACCGCCAAGGACCTTCATTCCTCAGAGATTGAGATGGCTGCTTCGCAATGTGTGGCTACTTGGGATGCGCTCTGCGGAAGGCCGAGACGTTGACTGCGCCGGCCCGAGTCCCTATCCCTATACTTCATACAAATAGTCAATACAGTCTCCCCACTTCCCTGATAGACTGCTCCCAGTAGATGTCCCTGGCAGACTCCTGATGGAAGGAGGTCAACCGTCCATGTCCCGGGTTCAATCCGTTGTTCAGGCCCTGAACTTCATCGAACGCAACTTGCGGAATGAGGTCATGGTGGATGACATCGCCAAAGCAATCCACTTCTCTACCTCGCACTTCCATGCTCTATTTTCCAAGATGACAGGTCAGACGCCCGCAGATTACATACGGACGCGAAGGTTGGCCTGCGCTGCCCTTGACTTGGCCTTCTCCCAGAAGCGCATCCTCGACATCGCCCTGGAGTACTGCTTCGAGTCTCAGGAAGCCTTCACAAGGGCCTTCAAGCGGGTCTACCGCGTGACTCCCGGGGTCTTCAGGAAAGAACCTGAGTACGTCGACATCCTCACGCGTGTTGGCCTCCACAGGACGAGGGAAGAAGTCCACAGGAGGATCGGCTCTCTTGGCACTGTGAATTGTGCAACTACCAGCAAGGAGGAATTATCAATGAAGCCGGAATCCACTTCGGACGGCTCGCCGGGTCAGTCACCGTCTCGCAGAGTCCTCTCGGGCATACCTCGCGTAGGTTTCTACAACGGGGGAAACCAGTGTCCAGAGGACATCGCTTTTCCCAGCTGCCTCGCTGCGACACTGCGTTACCTGGGGGAGGATTACCCGTGGCTCACAATCCACCAGCATCAAACTGACTGGCGGCTGAACCTAGCCTTCGCCGAGATGACCGCCGCCTCCGGAATGGCATTCAGCCTTCTCTGGCGAGATGGTTGGCATCAGGACAACGCCGACCTCATGTTCATCGCCGACCCACGTGAGGTCGTCCGGCACGCCTTCGAGCATGCGGGGTATGAATACGAAATCATTCAGAAGCAGGGACATCCCGACGATGAGGAAATGATGCGTAGACGGATCCAGTCTGAACTGGATAGAGACCGCCCGGTTCTGGCCTTTGGCGTAATCGGCCCACCTGAGTGCTGCCTGATTACAGGGTATGACGAAGACGGGCAAGTCCTCATCGGCTGGAACTACTTTCAGAACGATCCCATCCTGGGCGCCGGGGTTGAGTTCGAGCCAGAGGGATATTTCCGGAAACGGGATTGGTTCCGAGACACCATCAGCGCCATTACCATCGGTGAGAAGACGTCACGCCCCAATTTGCGGGCGCGGAACCGTGAGGCTTTGCGATGGGCGGTTCAGGTGGCCACGACACCGGAGGTCTACGGCCGCCACAGCGGATTCGAGGCGTACACAGCATGGGCCGATCATCTTGGCGATGACGAGGGCTTCGCGTCACTCGATGTGGATGAGCTTAAGCAGCGCCATCAGGTACACGATGTCGCTGTCAGTAACGTAGCCGAGTGCCGCTGGTACGCGCATATCTTCCTCCGCGAGATGGCCAGGACCGAGCCTCATCTAGCGGAGGACTTGCAGGCTGCCGCGGCCGAGTACGACAACGAACACACCCTCATGTGGAAAGCGTGGGGCGTCCTCGGCGGCAACGGCCATCCCCAGGCCCACCTCAAGCTGGCTGAGGCCGAAGCTCGAGGGAAACTCCAAGAGATCATCAGGGAAGCCCGCGAGTGCGACAGACGCGCGGTCCAGCGCCTCCGAAGCGCGCTTGCGAGGTAGGGAACCTACCGCGTGAGCCCAGGTTCGCTAGGTGCGAGATGTTACCTGGCGCCTGAGTCCAGGTTCGCTATGCACGCGAGATGTTACCTAGCGCCTGAGTCTAGGTTCGCTAGGTGCGCGATATGTTACCTAGCGCCTGAGTCCAGCTTCCCTAGGTGCGCGATATGTTACCTTCCCATGTGCTCATCTTGACTGCTTGGCCTTCAACAAACCATCGAGTGGTAACTGACTTTGCCTCAGTGTAGAAAGCCACCCCGTCCTTTCCAAGGACATGGAGATCGCCAAAGAAGGAGTCTTTATGTCCGCTGAAAGGAAAGACCGAGATGGGCACCGGAATGCCAACATTTACGCCAACCATCCCTGCATGGGTCTGCCGGACGAACTCCCGAGCGTAGTACCCGCTCTGAGTGAAGATGGCAGACCCATTGGCGAATGGGTTGCTGTTCATAACGGCCAGTCCTTCGTTGAAATCCTTCACGCGCTTTATGAACGTCACAGGTCCAAAGACTTCCGAGTCACCGGCCAACATGCCGGGTTTCACGTGGTCAAAGATAGTTGGACCGACGAAGAAGCCGCCTTCGTATCCCTTGACGACCGCCCCTCGGCCGTCAAGAATCAACTCGGCTCCTTCCTGGATGGCCTTCTCAATCCATCCAAGTACGAATTGCTTGTGCTCAGCCGATACCAGTGGCCCCAATTCGGTAGCGGGGTCCCACGCCGCACCCAACTTGCGCTTCTTGGCTGCTTCCACAAGCAGTGAAGCGAACTCATCGGCGATGACCTCTTCGACGCATAGCACGGGAAGCGCCATGCACCGCTGCCCTGCGCATCCGAACGTGGAATTGATAATCGCGGCGACGCTATTAGGCAGGTCTGCGTCTCTAAGAACCAGGGCGTGGTTCTTGGCCTCGCACAAGGCCTGGACCCTCTTTCCGTGAGCAGCGGCCTTCGCATAGACCTGTCTCCCGGTAGATGTCGAACCCACAAAGGATATGCCGTTCACATCCGGGTGAGTAAGCAAGATCTCTGCTTCGTTTCTGCTGCAAGTGACAAGGTTGACGACCCCCTTGGGCAGGCCGGTTTCAATGAGAAGCTCAAGCAACCGAATGGCTGTCATTGGGGTCTGACTGGAAGCTTTGAGGACGAACGTGTTACCTGTGGTGATGCACAGCGGGATCATCCACCCAAACGGTATCATTGCCGGGAAGTTGAACGGGACAATGCCGGCGAAGACTCCTACGGGTTCGCGGTACATCGTCGTGTCAAATCCGCGAGAGACGTTGAACAGAGCATCCCCCTGCATTAGTACAGGTGTGGAACACGCTAGATCCACCGCTTCGATGGCCTTGAGTACGTCACCTCTCGCTTCGTCCAGGTTCTTGCCGAGCTCCCGGCATACCAGCATGGTAAGTTCGTCCAAATGCCTGTCAAGCACCGCTCGATAGCGAAACATGAGGTCCGCTCTGCGAGTCACCGGGGTCGACGCCCAGGCCGGGAACGCAGACCTGGCCGCTTCGATGGCTTCGTTCACTTCGT
>DUUV01000154.1 GCA_012841375.1 Candidatus Fermentithermobacillaceae bacterium | reverse complement strand
TGGGGCCAGGTGAACTACATAGAGAACGGGCGGAAGAAGAAACTGTACTTCCTGGCTCTCACTCTTAGTTACTCGCGAGAGATGTACGTGGAGTTCACCACCAGGAGCGACACCAAGTCTCTCATCATGTGCCTGGTCCACGGGTTCGAGCATTTCGGTGGGATTCCGGAGAAAGTGCTTTTTGACAGGATGAAGGCAGAAAAGAACCCCATCTGGAACCCGCGGTTTCGCCTTGGCGTTCGGCTTCATCCCGGTTCTCTGCCGCGCCTACAGGGCTCAGACAAAAGGCAAGGTGGATTCGGGAGTCAAGTACGTGAAGAGGAATTTCTGGCCCGAAAGGCGGTCTAGGGACCTCTTGGACCTAAACAACCAGGCGCTAACATGGTGCTCTGAAGTCGGTCGGAGAATTCACGGCACAACCAACGAAAGGCCGGTTGACCGGTTCAAGGACGAAAAGCTGAACTCGCTTCCCCGACCTGAGACCCTGCTCCGTTACCTCACTGAGACACGTAAGGTGAGTACCGACGGCTTCGTATCGTTCAACAGGTCTTTCTACGGAGTCCCATGGGGACTGGCCAGGAAGGAAGTTGACGTCGTCGATCTTGGGCTCTCGGTGGAAGTCAGGTATTCTTCAAGCCATAACCTCCTTCTTCCTTCTGCAATATGATTCGTATAAATCTACAAGTGCGTAATCAATTCAAACTATATTATCTACAAAACCAGAGTCGTTTTCCACGCATTGTGGCCGGAGCAGGCAAAACCGAGACTCTGACCAGGCGGAACGTGTACCTCTTGGCGTCCGGCGTCGCTCCAGAGTCCATCGTAGCGTTTATCTTCTCGGAGAAGGTCGCGTCTTCCATGAAAGAGCGCATCTACTCGAGGGTCGGGAGATCCTCTGCGCACAGGCTGCCTGCGGTCTGGGCTGGGTGTTCATCAGTGGTCAACGATGATAGCGGTACGGTTGTCTGCCCTCCTGGCATCCAAGCCACAACTTACGGTAAGATTTGGCTAATGAGAAGGAGGGAGTAGAACATGCCTTTAGTGTTCAAGAACGCGAGACTGTTTGACGGTTCCGGAAAGATGCAGGAAAGTGTTTCGGCGGTCCTCATCGAGAATGACCGGATCGCGGTGGTTGGCCCATCCGACCAGGTGACCGTGCCGGAAGGTGCCGAGGTTATAGATTGCGGCGGGAAGTTCCTCATGCCCGGCCTTGTGGATTGCCACGTCCACATGACCGGGACGGGCGATCCGAACCCACTGAAGAGCGCAAAACAGACGGTCCCATACAAGGCGCTGCAGGCATCCGTAAACGCAAGGACCACCTTGGAGGCCGGGTTCACCGCCATACGTGACGCAGGCGCGGGTTTCCTCGTGGACGTCGCGCTAAAGCAAGCCATCAACGAAGGGCTCGTGCCTGGGCCACGCATGCAGGTCGCTTGCCACGGCCTGTCCATAACCGGAGGTCACGGAGACACGCGGAACGGATGGCCTCCGGAAATCCAGTTCGCCGGGAGAAGCGTCGTGGACAGCCCCGATGAAGCGAGGAAGGCGGCCCGCGAACAGCTGAGAGATGGGGCCGACCACCTGAAGCTCCATGCTACCGGAGGCGTGATGTCCGAAGGCGACATACCCACCGCCAGAGGTCTCACGGTTGAGGAGATGCGCGCTGCCATCGAGGAAGCGCATAACGTCGGGAAGAAGACCATGGCCCACGCGCAAGGCTCGAACGGCATCAAGAACGCCATCCTGGCAGGCATTTCTTCGATCGAGCACGGCTTCTATCTGACCGATGAGATCATCGAACTCATGCTCAAGAAGGATGTGTTCCTCGTGCCCACTCTCTCTGCGGTGCATCACATCGTGGAGAAGGGGACCAAGGCCGGGATCCCGGAGTACGGCGTCAAGAAGGCGATGGAGGCGCAGGAAGCCCACCTCGCCAGCTTCAGGAAAGCATACGCCGCAGGCGTTAAGATCGCCATGGGCACCGATGCGTCCACCCCGTTCAACTACCACGGCAAGAACGCTCTGGAACTCGAGCTCATGGTCAAGGCCGGCATGAGGCCCGTCGACGCCCTTCTCGCGGCAACCCGGATGGGCGCTGAGCTCATGGGATGGGGCGACAGGATGGGCCAAGTTAAGGAAGGATACTGGGCCGACCTCATCCTGGTCGACTGCGATCTTTTGACCAATATTGGGGTGCTCCAGGACATATCGAAAATCAAGTACGTCGTTAAGGGCGGCAAAGTGGTGGTCCGGAGATAGTCCACGAGAGTTTTTCGTTACTGCAAGCCTACGTGGCCTTTCTCGGCAGGTCTGCCTATTATTCTGGAGATCTCCTCGTCGATTTCATTTCTGGCGTGGATCAGGCGGGCCAATTCCTCGGTTCTTCTTGAGTTGTATCGCAATTCCGTGTATCTTTGAGCTGGACAACGTTGGATGATTAATAGGGAGGAGATTGCTTATGCGTCGGAGCGAAGCCATTTCTGTACCCGCAACCGGTTCTCATCGTCGCTACCTATGATGAGAACGGGAAGCCAAACGCTATGACCGCTGCGTGGGGCGGCATATGTGGAATGAACAAGATTACCATCATTCTAGATAGTCGCCATAAGACGAGCAAGAACATAAGAGCAACGGGCGCGTTTACAGTCAGCATCGCTGACGCGAAGCACGTGATCCCTTGCGATTACGTGGGGATTGTTTCTGCCAATAACGAACCGAACAAAATGGAGAAGGCAGGCTTTACCACTAGCAGAAGTGAGTTTGTAAACGCACCCATAATTAATGAGCTTCCACTGGCTTTGGAATGCAACCTGTTGAGCATGGACGAGGATTCTGGGCAGTATCGCGTTGTTGGCGAGATCGTCAACGTAAGCGCGGATGAAAGCATCTTGGGCGAAGATGGTCTGATTGATCCCTTGAAGCTGGAAGCCATAACATACGACCCTGTGCGTTTCACCTATATCAAGTTAGGAGAGATAGTGGGACAGGCGTTTAGGGATGGTGCTCAGCTGAAATAACCCCTGAAACCGTCTTGATGGGTTTCGAACCCATCATGCGACCGACAGCGATTCAGTCTTGCCCATGAGCTGGGTCACTTGGTTCTAGACCCTTCTTTGGATTCAGAGGCCAAGAGTGACATTCCTGAAGAGTCTATCGAGAAAGGGATGCTGCACGTCAAGAACTCGGGACCAGCCGTAGAGACCTTTTTTTGGATGAGCTACTCTTGCTTAAGCGCAAGTACAAATTCAGCATCCAGGCTTGGGTTCATCGTGCCGAGGACCTAGGGATCATATCCCCGGAAACGAAATCGCGGCTGTTTAGACGCATCAGAGCGGAAAGGGTGGCGCTTCACCGAGCCATACAGCATTCCGTCTGAGACCCCCACCAAAGCAAGGCAGATCGCCCTGAGAGCGATATCTGAGGGTATGGTTTCGAGGTCAAAGGCAGCTGAACTCCTCAATACTCCGCTTTCTGAGTTCCTTCAGGAGGGGGTCTAGGCGGTTGGTTTTTCGCCAGGCATGTGTCCTTGACACCAACGTGTGCATAGACCTCTTCCAGGGTGGCATCACCGAAGCTGCCTTGGACCTACCCATACAATGGACGAGAGGATATGCAAGGAGGCCGGCAGGAGGTTCGCGGCGCCCTCTGACTGATGTCCCGCAGAGATCGTAGGATAGACATGGGGGCTGACTAGCGCTTCTTGCTATATAGACCTAACGCATCCTGCAAATAATGTAGGACGTTCGCTGGATGACTAGCGTTCTATGCTAGATACCGTGAAGCGACTAGCAAATAATGTAGGATGTCTGCCGGCCGACTAGCATTTTAAGCTAGATGCCCATGAGGGACGTTCGCCGAATGACTAGCATTTTCTGCTAGATAGTCCCGGAGGCGCGGACGGTTTCTTAGATTCCAGGCTGCGGCCTGCCTGCCGCCGCTTCCTATATGCAAGGTTCTATGTTCAGGCTCTACGTCGTAGTGAGTTTGTTCCCGCACTCGCCGCAGAACTTCGCTCCAGGCGACACCTTCGCTCCACAGGCCGTGCAGAAGGATTCCTGGGCCAGTTTCCTGCCGCACTCAGGGCAGAACTTCGGGTTGCCTTCCAGCGGAACGCCGCAGTCCGGGCAAGCGGCCTGTATCCCAGCCCTCCAGCTCTTTTCCTTGAGGGCCTCCCGGTCTTCTTCTGCCATCTTCGAGTGGGCCCAGATTTCCTCCACAACGCGGCTGGCCTGCGCTGCCGCCATCTCCACGCCCAGTTCGGGCGCGCACGTCTTGCAGAGCCCTTTTGACCTGTTCCAGCAGCGTTCCCTGCACACCCACGACATGCACCGGGGACACTGGATGAAGTCGGGTTTCAGTTCCTCCATGGCTTCCAAGAAAGCGTTATCGTGGGCCTTTTCCCAGGTGGCAGAACGCGCCCGCTCGGCGAGACCTGCCGTCCTGGCCAAGACGCCGCCGAGGAGTCCTCCTGCAGCGTCCAGGGCTCCCGACACCGTGCCCAAAGCGAAGGGCTTAAACCGAGTGCGGTACCCCGTTCCGCACCGGTCGCACTGGAACTCGAACTGGAACCCCTGGCCTGTGCTCAAATCGCTGTAGCTTCGAGTGAAACTGATCTTGTTCGCCATGTCCTCGCCCTCTTTCCCGCGGTCTATACGAGTTGGCTTTGTCCTCTAGTCTCCTAGATGGCCCTAAGTGCCGCATGCAAGTCCGATTGCCGGTCCGAAGTCCTGCACGCGAATCGATGGTTTGGTACGAGATCTTTCTTCCACCTGTATTCTGCTCCTTAACCTGGCTGTCGGGGTATGACGAATATGCTCATTTTTAGTACGGATACTGCTATTCCCGAGCGTATGGGGGATCTCAGTCCACGCGCGAGGAACCGCTAGGCTGATTCCTGTACGCGAGGGGCAAGGTTGGTGCTGAGTGGGCCAGGCCCGGACGATTTGGGACGCTCGTTGCCCAATATGACGCGAGCGAGCCTTGCGGATACCCGAGGAGGTGCTTGGGAGGAAGACTGTACGTGGCTGGAGAAGTGTTGTTTGTCCGGTGGTCAGCATGCGGCTGTTATGGGATAGGAGGAGCAAAAGACCGTGTCGAAGCAGGGATCCAAGCCTGGGGCGGACAAGGTTCATCGTGCGGGGCACGGAGCGGGCAAGGCCAATTGTGCGGGGCCGGACGCAGAAGAGAAGATCCGGCGTCCGCGAGAGCGCTTTCTCCCAGCCATCGAGTACGTCCGGCGATATGGAAACGAGCGCGAGAAAGAGGCCCTTAGGCTCCTCTTCGAACCCGGTCCGCCGTCTCCTACCGTCGTGCGCGAGCTCTTCTCAGGGGAGCTCCCGCAAGGCGGCTGGACTTATCCTGGGTGCGAAATCGGGAGCGTGAACGAAACGCTCTGGAGGATAACCCAAGCTCTAGAGATTGGACTCGACGCAGGGCATCCGGCGATGATGTCTGCTCTCTCGTTCCTTCTCCGTGTCCAGAACGCCGATGGGTCGTGGGTCGAGGATGCTCGTCTTGCGTCAAAGTGCCCCCCTTGGGCAGCGCCCGGCCGTCCCGCCACCACTCTATACCTGACATCTTCTGCAGCGTACGTCGTGGCCATACTCATGGGGACAAGCCTTCCCGAAACCCGCCGCGCTAGCAACTGCCTCTCCGCGATGCTCGAGTCCGAGGGCCGGCTTCCGTCTTACCTGCACACCCACTGGCTTGCTGCCGGTCTGTGGTGGAAGACAGGGGAGAGAGACCTTGTGGACCGGGTCATCGGATATCTCCGGTCTCGCCTTGGCCCCGATACGCCCACAAACCATCTGTCGTGGGCAGCGGTGACGCTCTTGGACGCGGGTTTGCCTTCCGAGAATCCCTTCGTCCAGCTGCTCCTAGACCTCCTGGAAGCCCGGCAGTCGGAGGACGGCCATTTCGATGCAGAAGATGGAGAAGCCTGGTTTGCCCACTCTACTTGGGAGGCTCTCAAAGCGTTCGCCATGGAGGGAAGGTTGTTCGAAGCTACTTCCCAGGCCTAGGAAGCTATCGGGACGCGTCGGTTATGCGGTGTGCCCACCAGTGGATATCTCTTCATCAGTGAGTAAAGGAACACTCGTGTATCGAATCGAAAGTGGGTTGAGGCCGGACACGGATGGATGCGCAACGTATGACAATCGAGGTAACTAGCGGCAGGAGGCAGAGGGACAAACATGCCGAAACCCCGAAAGATGCTGACCGACTGCAACGCGCCGTACATTGTGGCGCTCATGAGGCTCATCGAAACCCAAAGCAAGGTGACGATAGCCAATTGGTGCGTTTCGTATGCCGAGGCTCACCTCTTGCCTATCTGGGAGAAGCATTACCCGGCTGATGAGCGTCCTAGGGCGGCGATCCAGGCGGCGCGCGACTGGTTGGAGGGCAAGATCAAGCTGCCGGCGGCCAAGAAAGCCATCCTTGGGGCCCATGCTGCTGCACGGGAAGCCGAGGGGAACCCCGCCGCGCAAGGCGCGGCGAGAGCCATAGGGCAGGCGGCTTCG